>DASXRH010000463.1:0-2969 GCA_036506715.1 Acidimicrobiales bacterium | reverse complement strand
TTCCTGCGCAACGCCGCCACCGCGTCGGGCCAGGTGGTCGACTACCGCGACTGGCAGATCCCGCTCGGCCGCCGGTTCCGGGCGCTCAAGCTGTGGTTCGTGCTGCGCTGGTACGGGGCCGAGGGCCTGCGCCACCACGTGCGCGAGCACGTCCGGCTGGCCGCCGACCTGGCGGCGGCGATCGACGCCGACCCCCGGCTGGCGCTGGCGGCGCCGCCCCGTCTCGGGCTGGTGTGCTTCCGCCACCGCGACGGCGACGCCGCCACCGAGGCGCTCCACCAGGCCCTCAACGCCACCGGCCGGGTCTACCTGACCCACACCCGGCTGGCCGACAGCTACGTCATCCGGGCCAGCATCGGCGCCTGGACCACCGAGGCCCGCCACGTCGACGCCCTGTGGCGGCTCATCGACGAGCGGGCCTGAGGCCAGGACCCGTACCCGGTCCCCGCCGGTGGCGTCGGTAGACTCGGGGCTTTCCCCCAGCACAGCCGCAAGGTGGTCGCCGTCATGGCCGAAGTGGAGATCGGGATCGGCAAGACGGCGCGGCGGGGCTACCGGCTCCACGACGTGGCCATCGTGCCGAGCCGGCGCACCCGCGACCCCGAGGACGTCGACATCTCGTGCGAGATCGACGCCTACCGGCTCGACGTCCCGATCCTCGCCGCCCCCACCGACAGCGTGACATCGCCGGCCACCGCCATCGAGCTGGGCCGCCTGGGGTCGGCGGGCGTGCTCCACCTCGAGGGGCTGTGGACCCGCTACGAGTTCCCCGAGACGATCTTCGAGGAGATCGCCGAGCTGCCGGCGGCCAAGGCGACCCGCCGGCTGCAGGAGATCTACGCCGAGCCGGTCAAGCCCGAGCTCATCGGGGCCCGCATCGCCCAGATCAAGGCGGCCGGCGTGATCACCGCGGTGGCCGTCACCCCCCACCGCACGCTCGAGCTGGCCGACGCCGTGCTCCGGGCCGAGCCCGACCTGCTGGTCATCCAGGCGGCCATCGTGTCGGCCGAGCACGTGGCCCGCACGGTCGAGCCGCTCAACCTCAAGGAGTTCATCCGCCACTACGAGCTGCCCGTGCTGGTGGGCGGGTGCACCTCGTACCAGGCGGCCCTCCACCTCATGCGCACCGGCGCCGCCGGCGTGCTGGTGGGCGCCGGCACCGGCGCCGCCTCGGTCGCCCGCGAGGTGCTGGGCCTCGGCGTCCCGCTGGCCACGGCGCTGGCCGACGCCCGGGCCGCCCGCATGCGCCACCTCGACGAGACCGGCGTCTACTGCCACGTCATCGCCGACGGCGGCGTCACCACCGGCGGCGACATCGCCCGGGCCGTGGCCTGCGGCGCCGACGCGGTCATGATCGGCACCCCGCTGGCCGCCGCCCACGAGGCGCCCGGCCGGGGCTGGCACTGGAGCATGCCCGCCGTCCACGCCACGCTGCCCCGCGGCGAGCGGGTGCGGGTCGAGCCCCAGGGCACGCTGGAGCAGATCCTGCACGGCCCGGCCCACGATGCGTCCGGCACCGTGAACCTCACCGGCGCGCTGCGCCGGGCCATGGCGCTGTGCGGGTTCGAGACACTAAAAGACCTGCAGAAGGCCGAGATGGTCGTCGTGGGGGATCGGTGACGGGCCCCGGCGAGGTCACACCCACCGGCGGCGCCGAGCCCGTGGCCACCGAGTTCGACACCTGCCTCGTCGTCGACTTCGGCGCCCAGTACGCCCAGCTGATCGCCCGCCGGGTGCGCGAGGCCCACGTCTACTCAGAGATCGTGCCCCACACGATCACCGCCGCCGAGGTGCGGGACCGGGCGCCGGCGGCCCTCATCCTGTCCGGCGGCCCCAAGTCGGTCCACGTCGACGGCGCCCCGCTGCTCGACCCCGAGATCTACGAGCTGGGCATCCCCATCCTCGGGCTGTGCTACGGCGCCCAGCTCATCGCCCAGCAGCTCGGCGGCGAGGTGGCCCGCGGCGGCCAGGGCGAGTACGGCCGCACCACCGTGCGGCTCACCGGCGGGCCCGAGGGCGGCCTGCTGGCCGACCAGCCCGGCGAGCAGACCGTATGGATGAGCCACTTCGACGGCATCTCCCGGGTGCCCGACGGGTTCGTGGCCACCGCCACCTCGGCGGGGGCGCCGGTCGCGGCCCTCGAGTCGCCCGCCCGCCGCATCTGGGGGGTCCAGTACCACCCCGAGGTGTCGCACACGCCGTGCGGCCAGCAGGTCATCCGCCAGTTCCTCCACCACCTGGCGGGCGCCCGCCCCACCTGGACGATGACGTCGATCATCGAGCAGCAGGTGGCGGCGATCCGGGCCCAGGTGGGCGACGCCCGGGTCATCTGCGCCCTGTCGGGCGGTGTCGACTCGGCGGTGGCGGCAGCGCTGGTCCACAAGGCCGTCGGGCCCCAGCTCACCTGCGTCTTCGTCGACACCGGGCTGCTGCGCCAGGGCGAGGGCGAGCAGGTGGTCGACACGTTCCAGCGCCACCAGCGCATCGAGCTGATCCACATCCGGGCGGCCGACCGCTACTTCGAGCGGCTGGCCGGGGTCACCGACCCCGAGGACAAGCGCAAGATCGTCGGCGAGCTGTTCATCCGCATCTTCGAGGAGGCCGCCGGCGGCCTCGAGGACGCCCGCTTCCTCGTGCAGGGCACCCTCTACCCCGACGTCATCGAGTCGGGCGGCGGCACCGGGGCGTCCACCATCAAGAGCCACCACAACGTGGGCGGCCTTCCCGAGGACATGACGTTCGCCCTGGTCGAGCCGCTGCGGGCCCTGTTCAAGGACGAGGTCCGCCGGGTCGGCGAGGAGCTGGGCCTGCCCGGGGAGATCGTGTGGCGCCAGCCGTTCCCCGGCCCCGGCCTGGCCGTGCGCATCATCGGCGAGGTCACGCCGGAGAAGGTGGCGATGCTCCAGCACGCCGACGCGATCGTGCGCGAGGAGCTGCGCCGTGCCGGGCTCGAGCGCGAGATCTGGCAG
>DASXRH010000462.1:0-4150 GCA_036506715.1 Acidimicrobiales bacterium | reverse complement strand
GGCCTGGCCATCGTGGCCGCGATCGCCGACGAGCACGGCGGCTCGGTGACGGGCGACAACGCGCCCGGCGGAGGCGCGGTCTTCACCCTCCGGCTGCCGATCGGCGGCTGAGCCGGCCGCACGGCCCGTCGGTCATTTGGGGGTGCCGGCCGCCGTCAGGGATGCCCCGATCCCTGCGACGCCCGTGCGTCCGCACTGGTGGATCAGTGGTGGAACCCGTGGCGGTGATCGGGCTGGGGGAGCGCGGCCGGGATGTGCTCGAGGTAGTCGACGTGGCGCCGAAGATCGGCGATGAGCAGGTCGGCCAGATCGCGGGACATGCCGTTGCGCACGACCACCCGCAGCACGGCCAGGTCCTGGCGGTTCTCGGGGAACGTGTAGGCCGGCACGAGCCAGCCCCGGTCCCGCAGCCGCTCCGACAGGTCGAACACGGTGAAGCCGCGGTCGTCGCCGTCGAGGGCGAAGGCGAACACGGGCAGCTCGCTGCCGTCGGTGATCAGCCGGAACGGCCCGGCCTTGGCCACCGCGTCGGCCGTGTAGCGGGCCACGTCCCGCGAGGTCTGCTGGACCTTGCGGTAGCCGTCGAACCCGAGGCGCACGAAGTTGTAGTACTGCGCCGCGACCTGGTTGCCGGGCCGTGAGAAGTTGAGGGCGAAGGTGGGCATGTCGCCGCCCAGGTAGTTGACGTCGAACACCAGCTCCCGGGGCAGCGCGTCGGGGTTGCGCCAGATCACCCACCCGACCCCCGGGTAGACGAGGCCGTACTTGTGGCCCGAGGCGTTGATCGACTGCACCCGGTCGAGGCGGAAGTCCCACTCGAGGTCGGGGTCGATGAACGGGGCCACGAACCCCCCGGACGCGGCGTCGACGTGCAGCGGCACGTCGGGCCCGCCCCCGGCGGCCAGGGCATCGAGGGCGGCGGAGATCTCGGTCACCGGCTCGTACGAGCCGTCGAACGTCGACCCCAGCACGGCCACCACGCCGATGGTGTTCTCGTCGCAGGCGGCGGCCGCCGGGCCTGCGGTGAGGTGGAAGGTGTTGCCCTCCATGGGCACCAGGCGGGGCTCGACCTCCCAGTAACGGCAGAACTTCTCCCAGCACACCTGGACGTTGGCCCCCATGACCATGTTGGGCCGGTCGCTGGGCAGGCCGGCGGCCTTGCGGGCGGCCCGCCACCGCCACTTGAGGGCCATGCCGGCCAGCATGGCGGCCTCGCTCGACCCGGTGGTGGAGGTGCCGGTGGCCTCGTGGGCCTCGGGCGAGTTCCAGAGCCGGCTCAGCATGTTCACGCACCGTTGCTCGAGCTCGGCCGTGCGGGGGTACTCGTCCTTGTCGATCATGTTCTTGTCGAAGGTGTCGGCCATGAGGAGCCGGGCCTCGGGCTCCATCCACGTGGTCACGAAGGTGGCCAGGTTGAGCCGGGCATTGCCGTCGAGCATCAGCTCGTCGTGGACGAACTGGGCGGCGGTCTCGGCGGCCATCTCGGCTGCCGGGATCGTGTGTCGGGGCGCCCGGCTGGCCTCGCCCGGGCGGGTGTAGATGGGGTTGAGCATGAGCGAGTCGTCTTCGGACTGCTTGCGGTGCAGGGCCACGGCCACCCCCGGGGGCTCGGATCGACGAGTCCATGGGAGCGCGCCCCGCGGGCTGCGGGCATCGCCCGCTCTGGGTGATCGCGGCGCGGTCAGGGGGTGGGGGCCCCGGTGGCCTCGGCCAGGTTGTCCCGGGGGCTGGGCGTCGTGCCCTCGGGCGCCGACACCGCCCGCTCGGCCAGCCAGTACACGCCGTACACGACCGCCACGGCCGCGGTGACGTGGAGCAGGAAGGCCAGGGCGACGCCGGCGATGGCCCCGGCCCGCCAGAACCGCAGCCACAGCACAGACAGCAGCAGCGGGACGGCGAGCGCGAACGCCGCGCCGCTCGCGATCTCCTCCCACCACGGCCGGCCGGCCATCCACGGCAGCACGTCGGCCTCGTCGACCACGTCGAGGGTGGCGAGCACCCCGAGCGCACCCACCAGCAGCAGCGTCACCGGTATCACCACGCGCCACCACCAGTGGGGCCGGACGGTGCTCCACAGGGTGGCGATGGTGACCCCGGTCCACATCAGCCAGCGGCGGATGCGGGGCGTGCCCAGGCTGGCCATGGCGTCGCGCAGGATGCGGTCGGCCTCGACCCGGTCGACGTCGGGGCCGATGTGGGTCTTGGGCTCGTCGGGCCCGACCACCAGGCCGTCGTGGAGCAGGACGGCCGCCAGGTGGGAGCCGAGGCCGGGCACCAGCCAGGCGAACAGCCACGGGATGGAGGCGAGGTCGGTGCTGAACGTGGACACGTCGTCTGGCACCAGGAACGGTTCGGCGTAGGCCGGGTCGTGGTAGCCGAACTGGCGCAGGAGCCGGAAGTCGGCCCCGTGCTGCAGCAGCTCCAGCCGGAACGGCCCACCGGTCGCCGCGTCGAAGAACCGGCTCGGCCGGGTGACCTCGTCCATCGCCTGCCCCTTCGTCCCCCTGGCCGCAGCATGCCAGAGTCGCGGCATCGACGTCGCCACCGCCTCGGGGGCCGGTCCGGACCCGACGTCCAGTCCGTCTACGACGACCGGGCCGATCGCGGTGATGCGACGGAAGCGGGCGGCTCGCCACGCGCCGTACCGTCGGGCATGGCCGACACCCCCCGACATCATCGTCCTCGTCCACGGCTTCTGGGTGACCCCCCGCAGCAGGGAGCACTGGATCGACCACTACCAGGGCAAGGGCTTCCGGGTCCTGGCCCCCGCCTACCCCGGCTACGAGGTCGAGGTCGAGGCGCTCAACACCGACCCGACCCCGATCGAGGAGGTGACCGTGCCCGCCATCATCGGGCACCTGGAGGCGGTGGTGGCCGACCTCGTGGCCTGAGCCGGGGCCATCGCCGGCGGAGGAGCGGGACATGCGCCGCGTCGTGGTCCTGGGTCCCGGGGGCTCGGGGAAGTCGACGTTCGCCCGGGCGCTGGGCGCAACGACCGGCCTGCCGGTGATCGAGCTGGACGCCCGGTTCTGGTCGCCCGCCCTGGAGCCGACGCCACCGGGGGCGTGGCGCCGCCTCCAAGCCGACCTGGCCGCGGCCGACGCCTGGATCATGGACGGCGACCTCGGTCCCTACGACGTGCTCGACGAGCGGCTGCGCCGGGCCGACACGGTGGTGGTGCTCGACCTGGCCCGCTGGCGGTGCGTGGTCCGGTCGCTGCGGCGGTCGTGGGGGCGGGCCGACTACTGGCGCTGGGTGCTGACCTGGCGGCGCCGGTCCCGGCCGCTGGTGCTGCGGGCCGTCGCCGAACAGGCCCCGGGGGCGGCGCTGCACGTGGCCCGCTCGCCCCGGGAGGCCGACCGCCTGCTAACCGACCTCGGCGGGTCGACGCCTGGGCGACCAGCCTTTTGAGGATACTAATATCCGGCAAGCTGCGAACGGAGGGACCTCGATGGTGGTGAGACCCGGCGCCAAGCTGCGGAGCGTGGTGTGCGCCACGGAGGTGGTGGTCGTCAAGGCGCCGCCCGGCGACGTCGACATCGAGTGCGGGGGCCAGAAGATGGTCGTCGCGGCCGACGCCCCCGACCCCGCCGGCCGGCCGGCCCCCGGGGCCGACGGGGGCACCCTGCTCGGCAAGCGCTACGTCGACGCCACGGGCGCCATCGAGCTGCTGTGCAGCCGGGCGGGCGACGGCTCGCTGGCGGTGGGCGGCGTGGCGGCCGAGGTCAAGGCGGCCAAACCGCTGCCGTCGTCGGATTGACCCTGCCGCGCAGCCCGCGCCTGGCGTCGACCGTCGCCGACCGCATCGTCGACGACGTGGCCCGCCTCGGCTGGCCCGAGGGCGAGGTGGTCGGGTCCGAGCCCGAGCTGCTCGAGCGCTACGGGGTCAGCCGGGCCGTGTTCCGTGAGGCCGTCCGCCTCGTCGAGCACAAGCACGTGGCCCGCATGCGCCGGGGGCCGGGCGGGGGGCTGGTGGTCACCGCCCCCTCGGTCGACGCCCTCGCCGACGCCGCGTCGGTCTACCTGTTCTACGTGGGCGCCGAGATCGACGACGTGTTCGAGGCCCGCCTGGCGCTGGAGGAGGCCGCCGCCGAGCTGGCCCCCGCCCGCCTGGAGGAGGGCCACATCGCGGCGCTGCGCGAGCTGGTGG
>DASXRH010000461.1:0-3848 GCA_036506715.1 Acidimicrobiales bacterium | reverse complement strand
GCGGATCGCCCGGGAGCGGGCCGGTGGCGTGGTCCGGGCCGACGCCGCGGTCCTCCCGTTCCGGGACGCGGCGGTACGGGTGGCGGTGGCCGCGTTCGTCCACACCGACATCGACGACTTCCCGGCGGCCGTCGCCGAGGTGGCCCGGGCGCTCGCGCCCGGTGGGCGGTTCGTCTACGTCGGGATCCACCCGTGCTTCGTCGGGCGCTTCATCAAGCGAACGGGCGAGCGGGACGCCCGGCAGGTGGTGGTGCACCCGGGCTACGGCGACCCCCGCCTCGTCTTCGAGGGCAGCGGCGGGACGGCGGGGCTCAGCGCCCGGGTGGGCGCCCGCAACCTCCCGCTGGCGGCGTTCCTCGGCGCCTTCCTCGCCGCCGGGCTGCGGATCGAGTCGGTCGACGAGCTCGACACGGGCGCCCGGCCCTGGGTGGCCGAGGCCGACGACGGCACCGTCGTCCCGTGGAACGTCGTGCTCGTGGCGGTGAAGCCGTAGCTGCGCACTCCCGGCCGGGTCAGGGGGTGACGCCGGTCCAGTCCCGGGCGAACCAGCGGCGGATGCGGCTGGTGCCGAACTCGACCTTGTCGGCGGCCAGCGCCTCCGTCGGACCGTCGAGCCCGCCGGTCGGCGCCGCCCCGGCCAGGAACGTCACGTCGACGCGGCCCACACGGCCGTCGCCGAACTCGAGGTAGCACATGCCCTGGCCGCCGTAGCCGGCGGCAGCCGCCTCGCCCCGCAGCCGGGCGGCGATGCGGTCGGCGACCACCGCCGCCTGGCCCTCGGCGAACACGCCCGCCTTCGGGGTCCCGACGCTGGTCACGTCGCCCACCGCGTAGACGTCGGGGAAGGAGGTCTCCAACGTCAGCGGGTCGACGGGGATCCAGCCGTCGACCGTGAGCCCGGACTCCTCCACCACGGCGGGCGCCCGGTGCACGGGGACGCCGAGGAACAGGTCGAACGGCAGCTCGCCGCCGTCGCCGAACACGGCCACGTTGCGGGCGGGATCGAGGCGCCGCACCATCCGCTCGGGGTACCAGTCGATGCCCCGCTCGGCGAACGCGGTGAGCAGCGCCTCCGACGCCGCCGGCGACGGGGGGATGGGGACGCCGAGGGGCATGACCAGCGCGATCTCGGACCGGTCGCGCAGCCCGCGCCGGGTGAGGAGGTCGTGCATCAGCAGGGCGGTCTCGCTCGGCGCCGGCGGGCACTTGAACGGTGTCGACGTCACCGCCACGACGACGCGACCGCCGTCGAAGCCGGCGATCAGGTCGCGCAGCGCGAAGGCGCCGGGCTCCGTGTAGAACTCGTGCCCCGCCTCGATCAGACCCGGAGTGGCCTCCGGGTCGAGGTCGGCGCCCAGCGCGACCACGAGGATGTCGGCGGTGAACGGGCCGGCGTCCGTCTCCACCCGCCGCTCGGTCGGGTCGATCGCCCGCACCGTCGCCTGCACGAACCGCACGCCCGGCTTGACCAGGTCCCGGTAGGGGTGGCGCACCGCCGCCGGCGCGGCGCGGCCGAACATCACGTCCAGCTTCGAGAACCCGAAGACGAACCCGTCGGACCGGTCGACGAGCACGACATCGACCTCGTCGCCGAACTCGTCGGACAGGCGGGTCGCCAGCTCCAGCCCGCCGAACCCCGCGCCCAAGATGACCACCCGCACCGGGGCGGGACTCTAGGCGTCCGGATCGGCGCCGACAACCACCCCCGGTGGTCAGGCCCGGGTGCGGTAGTGCAGGTGGACCACCCCGCCGCCGAAGCGCCGCTCGTCCACCAGCTCGAGCTCGACCCGGGCGCGGTCGGGCAGGGCCGGGTTGCCGCCGCCCACCAGCACCGGCGTGAGGAAGAGGTGCCACTCGTCGACGAGGCCGGCCCTGATGGCCTGGGCGGCCAGGCCGGGCCCGCCCACACTGAGGTCGCGGTCGGCGGCGGCCTTCATCCGCCGGACGGCCTCGGGGTCGAACGCCGGCGCGATGCGGGTGCGGGCGGTGGTCGGCGCGTCCAGGGTCGTGGAGTAGACGACCTTGTCGGCCGCCTGCCAGATCCGGGCGTAGTCCCGTGCGGCGGCCGGTTCGTCGCCCTCGGTGGGGGCGGTCTCCCAGTAGCGCATGACCTCGTAGATCCGGCGCCCGTAGAGGTAGGTACCGACCGTCCGCTCGAGGTCGTTGACGAAGGCGTGCACCTCCTCGTCGGGCGCGGCCCAGTCGAAGTTGCCGTCCTCGTCCGCCACGTAGCCGTCCAGCGAGGCGATCGCTGCGTAGACCAGCTTGGCCATGGAGCGCTCCCGTCGACCCGCCGACGCTAGTGCCGGCGGGGCCGGTCGTCACCGGCGCGGCCTCAGCGGGGGTCGGGCTGGTCGATGTTCCAGTAGCGCGAGGACGTGCACAGGTAGCCGCCCTCGACCGGGGTGAGGGCGAAGCGGACGATGGCCCGCTGGCCGCCGTCGTGGTCGCCGTAGAGGACGTCGATGGTGAGCCGCCGGTCGTGGGCGGTGACGGCCGCCGCGAGGTCGGCGGCGTCGGGGTCGTCGGGGTCGCGCACGCTGCCCTGCCAGAAGCCGACGTCGCCGGCGGGGACGTAGATGTCGCGCGTGAGGCGGCGGAAGCGCTCGGGAGGCTCGTGCTCGTCGGACCCGATCCGCCAGCCGACGTACGGGTACCACCCGTGCAGGAGGGCGACGCCGTTGCCGGCGTTGCGCACCGACGCCGCCAGGTAGATGACGCCGTCGACCACCTCGGCCACCGCCCGGCCGCCGGCGACCCGGGCGAAGTGCTGGTCCTGCCACATGACCTTCTGCTCGGGGTCCTGGAGCCGCGACGGCACGAGCAGCGGCCGCAGACCGGCCAGCAGGGACCGCTCGGCCGTGCGGGCGGCGCGATGGGCGGAGCGGACGGACGCGAAGGTGGCCGCCGCCAGCCCCAGGGTGCCGGCGGCGGTGCCGAGCTGGGCGATCGTGGGCCAGTCGGCCATCCGCCGAGGCTACGGCCGGCCCGGCGCCGACCGGGGCGATGTCGGGGGATCCGCCGTCCCGTGTGGCACTACTGGCCCACCCGGCCGTCGATGCGCTCGCGCAGCAGGTCGGCGTGACCGTTGTGCCGGGCGGGCGTACTCCTCGACCATGTGGATCAGCACGGCGCGCAGCGCCACCTTCGACGAAGATGTCGGCAGCCCGGATCGGCGTGCCGTCCCCGGGCACCGTGTCGAGGTCGCGTCCATGCGGGATCGTCGACCACGGCACCGCACCGCGACAACCGATCTGGAGGTCCACCGTGGACGCTGACGTCGTGATCCGAGGGGGCACGGTCGTGGACGGCACGGGCGCACCCGGCCGGCCGGCCGACGTGGCGGTGCGGGGCGACCGGATCGTGGGCGTCGGCGAGGGGTTCAGCGCACCCCGCGAGCTGGACGCCTCCGGGCAGGTGGTGGCGCCGGGGTTCGTCGACATCCACACCCACTACGACGCCCAGGTGTTCTGGGACCCGGCGCTCACGCCGTCGGCCTACCACGGCGTGACGTCGGTGGTGGCGGGCAACTGCGGCTTCTCGATCGCCCCGGTGCGCCCCGAGGGCGTGGAGCTGTTGGCCCGCACGCTCCAGCACGTCGAGGACATGAGCTTCGAGACGTTGTCGGTGGGCGTGCCGTGGGACGACTTCGAGACCTTCCCCGAGTACCTCGACGCGGTGGCTCGCCGCGGTGTGGGCCTCAACTTCGGCTGCTACGTCGGGCACACCGCGGTGCGCATGTACGTGATGGGCGAGGAGGCCTACGAGCGGCCGGCGACGCCCGACGAGATCGGGCGGATGCAGGCGATCGTCGCCGACGCGGTCGAGTGCGGCGCCATGGGTTTCGC
>DASXRH010000460.1:0-2001 GCA_036506715.1 Acidimicrobiales bacterium | reverse complement strand
CACGTCGGTGAACCCGTGCGCCGGTGCGATCCGCACGTAGACGTGCAGGCCCCGCCCGCCCGAGGTCTTGGGCCAGCCGACCGCGCCCAGCTCGTCGAGCACCTCGTGGACCACGTGGGCGACGCTCCGCACCCGGCTCATCGGGCACTCGGGCTTGGGATCGTGGTCGATGCGCCACTCGTCGGGCTTCTCGACGTCGGCCCGGCGCGAGTTCCAGGGATGGAGCTCGACGGTCGACATCTGCACCGCCCAGATCACCTGGGCCAGCTCGGTCACGCACAGCTCGTCGGCGTGCAGGCCGTAGCGGGGGAACTGCACGCGCACGGTCTCCAGCCAGGGCGGGGCGCCGCCCGGCACCCGCTTCTGGTGGACCTTCTCGCCGCTCACCCCGGTCGGGAACCGGTGCATCATGCAGGGCCGCTCCCGCAGGGCGTTGACGATCCCTGGCCCGACCGCGAGGTAGTAGTCGACCAGGTCGAGCTTGGTCGCCCCCGTGGCCGGGAAGTACACCCGGCCCGGGTTCGAGATCCGCACCGTCCGCGCATCCACCTGGACCTCGGTCGCCGGAGCCGTCGCCACGCCCGCGACCGTACCGGCGCCGCCGCTGCGCAGGTCAGGGGCCGTCGCCGTCGAGCCACCAGCGCACGGCGTCGTCCGACACCGGGGGAGGAACGGTGTGGCCGCCGTCGAACTCGTCGAAGCGGACGTCGTAGCCGGCCTCGCGCAGCACGGGCACGAACGACCGGCTGCAGGCGTCGATGGGCAGGATCGGGTCGGCCGTGCCGTGGGACACGAAGATCCGGGGCCGGCCGACGGGGTCGGGAGCGACGAGGAAGCCGGGCGAGAAGGCCAGCACGGCGGCGAAGACGTCGCCGTTGCAGATGCCCAGGGAGAGGGCGTAGGACGCACCGTCCGAGACGCCCCCGACGGCCAGCCTGCCCGTGTCGACGTCGAGGTCGAGCCGGTCGGCGACGGCGTCGAGCACCCGGTCGAGGAACGCGACGTCGGGGCCGAACCCGCCCTCGGCGATCAGGTCCCACGTCGTCGGGTGCCGGGAGTCGGGTGCCACCAGCACCACGCCATAGCGGTCGGCGGCGGCCAGCACGGCCCGGAGGTGGCTCCGGCCGCTGCCGGTGGCGCCGTGGAGGAAGACCAGCACCGGGGCGCCGGGCTCGGCGGTGTCGGGGACGTAGAGCAGTCCGTCACGGTCGTCGCCCAGCCCGAGGGGCTCGTCCCGCCCGCCGTCGAACCCCGGCCGCGACGTGGTGGCCGGGCGGGGCCGGAAGCGGAGGCGGGCCTGGTGGCGGTCGTCGTCCATGCCGGACGATGGCACAGATCTCCGTGACGGTCCGGGGGCGCCGTCTTCTACCGCACCGAGACGTAGGTGGTGCTGGCGGGCGGGACCTACGGCACGGCGACCTTGTCCCCGTTGGCGTGCCCGGTCACCCGCGCGTCCTCGGCACCGCTGTGCGCCTGGCCGAGGTCGCCCGCCAGGCGGGCGAAGGTCGTCGCCACCTCGGCCCGGGCGTTGATGGTGGCCACGGCGGCCGCCGACCGCGCCCGCACGTCCGAGCCCACGATGTAGCCGATCGCCAGCACGGCCGCGGCGAAGCCGACCGCGAGGGCGATGATCAGCATCCGATGGGTGGCTGGCGTCTCGCCGCCCCAGAACGCGGCCACGGCCGGCCCCGACGCGGCCGCCGCCGCGCCGATGCCGGTCGCCCACCACTTCGAGAGGGCGGTCCCGCCCGCCTCCAGCAGGGCAACGCTCTGCGGCGTGCCACCCAACAGGGCCGTCATGCCCCGGCAGCTCGGTTCTCGTCCGAGGTGCCCAGGAGCTGCAGCTTCTGGAGCATGAGTTCGGCCGGGTCGGCCAGGTCGCTGCCCTCGGCGGACACCGCGGCCGCCGGCAGCTTGACGGCGTCGCGGTTCACGTCTGATCGGTCACGTCCCATACACGTCCGGAGGCGGCGGGCCCGCAGCGTGATACGTCCGTGAGAC
>DASXRH010000459.1:0-3361 GCA_036506715.1 Acidimicrobiales bacterium | reverse complement strand
GTTGTCGTTGACGTAGTCGCCGACGGGCGTGGCGCCGCCGATGGCGGACTTGTACGCCTTGACCAGGGGCTCCATGTCGCTTGGGCGGCCGATGGCGAAGCAGAACACACCGAGGCCCAGCTCGCCGGCCTCCGTGAACGTGCCCGGGCTCCCGCCGGCGACCCAGATGGCGGGGTGCAGCGGGCCGTGGGGCTTGGGGAAGACCTTCCGCTCGGGCATGCGGAAGAACTGGCCCTCGTAGGAGTACTTGCCCGGCTTCCACATCTTCGGGATCTCGCGGATCGTCTCCCGCCACATGGCCTTGGTGATGTCGACGCTGGGGATGTCGAAGCCGAGCACCTCGGTGCTCGACGACCCCCGGCCGGTGCCGAACTCGAAGCGGTTGTTGGTCAGATGGTCGAGGAGGGCCACGTTCTCGGCAATTCGCTGGGGCTTGTTGACCGGGGGCGTGATGTTGAAGATGGCCGACCCCAGGTGGACCCGCTCGGTCTGGCCGGCGCAGTAGCCGAGGAAGGCCTCGGGCCCGGGCATGTGGCTGTACTCGTCGAGGAAGTGGTGCTGAGGGCACCACACGTACTTGAAGGCGTTGCGGTCGGCCGTCTTGGCGATCTCGATGTTGCGGAAGATCCGCTTGTGCTCGGCCTGCGGGTCCTGGTCGCGCTCGAACTGCGGCACGAACAGCTGGGCGAAGACGCCGAACTCCATGGTGTGTCTCCTCAGGAGGGGGCCACCGCGAGCACGCCGCGGTTGAGCTTGCCGTGGTGAAGGTCGTCGAGGGCCTGGGTGATCTGGTCGAGCGGGTAGACCTGGCTGACCATCTCGTCGAGCAGCAGCCGGCCGTCCTTGTAGAACGACACCAGCAGGGGGATGTCGTGGTGGGGCCGCGTCGAGCCGTAGCGGCACCCGAGGATCGACTTGTCGTTGTAGAGGGTGCTGACGACGAAGCTGGCCTCGGTGCCCATCTTCGGCACCCCGAGCAGCGTGAGCGTCCCGCCCCAGTCGAGCAGGTCGACACCCTGGCGGATCAGGGCGGTGTGGCCGACGCACTCGAAGACGTGGTCGAGGCCGGTGGGCAGGCCGAGGTCCTTGACCGCCTCGACCGTGTCGGCCACCGAACCGGCGTCGACGAAGTCGGTGGCACCGAAGCGGCGGGCGACCGCCTCCTTGTCGGGGTTGGCGTCGATCACGACGATGCGCCCGGCGGCGGCGATGCGGGCCGCCTGGATGGCCGACTGCCCGATGCCGCCGGCGCCGATGACCGCCACCGTCTGGCCCGGCTGGACCCGGGCACGGTTGAGCACGGCCCCGGCGCCGGTCACCACGGCGCAGCCGATGAGGCACGCGGCGGCCAGCGGGACGTCGGGGTCGATGACGACGGCCTGGGTCTCCTTGACGACGACCTGCTCGGTGAACACGCCGGTGTTGGCGAAGCTGAACGCCTTCTCGCCGCCCACGGTGAACGGGCGGCTGAGCCGGCCCATCGTGTCGCGGCAGTGGGTGGGCTGGCCCCGGTCGCAGGCGGCACAGCGCCCGCAGTTGCCGAGGGTGGTCAGCACGACGTGATCGCCGACCTGCACCTTGGAGACGGCGTCGCCGATCTCCTCGACGATGCCGGCGCCCTCGTGGCCGAGCACGACCGGCGTGGGGAAATGGATGGTCCCGTCGATGACCGACACGTCGCTGTGGCACAGGCCGGCGTTGGCGATGCGGACCCGGACCTCGCCCTGGCCGGGGTCGCGCACGGCGACGTCGTCCCGCACCTCCAGCTCGCCGGTCCACACGATGCCCTTCATGGCGTCCCCCTCAGCCCGGCCACACGATCGACTGCAGTTCGCTGTAGGCGTGGAGGGCGTAGCTGCCCCGGTCCCGCCCGACGCCCGAGAGCTTGAAGCCGCCGAACGCGGCCTCCGGGCTCTGCTGGACGGTGTTGATGGCGACGCTGCCCGAGCGCAGCTGGCGGGCCACCCGCAGGCCCCGGGCGGTGTCGCCGGTGAAGACGTAGTCGTTGAGGCCGAAGTCGGTGCCGTTGGCCAGGGCCACGCCCTCGTCCTCGTCGTCGAAGGGGAGGACGACGACCACCGGGCCGAAGATCTCCTCCTGCACCACCCGCATGGCCGGCTTGGCGTCGGCGATGAGGGTGGGGGCCACGTAGAACCCGGTGGCCAGGTCGGGCCGCTCGCCGCCCGCCAGCAGCGTGCCCCCCTCGTCGACGCCCGAGCGCACGTGGGCCTCGATGCGGTCGCGGTGTGTGGCCGAGATGACCGGGCCCACCACCGTGTCGGGGGCCAGCGGGTCGCCGACCTCGAGCCGGCCGGCCGCCGTCGCCAACCCGGCGAGCAGCCGGTCGTAGATGCCCCGCTGGGCAATGACGCGGGTCGGCGCCGTGCAGATCTGGCCCGAGTGGAAGGCCCACACGCTGGCGATGGCGCCGACGGCGGTGGCCAGGTCGGCGTCGTCGAACACCAGGCCCGCGCCCTTGCCCCCCAACTCCATGAGCAGGCGCTTCATGTCGCGGCCGGCCACCTCGCCGATGCGCTGGCCCACGACCGTCGAGCCGGTGAAGCTGACCATGTCGACGGCGGGCGAGGCCACGAGGGCCTCGCCGGCCTCGGCCCCGCTGCCGGTCACGATGTTGACGACGCCGGGCGGGAAGCCGGCCTCGGCCACGGCGTCCGCGAAGCGCAGCACGGCCAGCGGATCCTGGGGCGCCGGCTTGATCACGACCGTGTTGCCCATGGCCAGCGCAGGGCCCACCTTCCCGGCCATGTTGACCAGTGGGAAGTTGTACGGCGTGATGCAGGCCACGACGCCGACGGGCCGGCGCTCGACCACGGTGCCCAGCAGCCCACCGGGGGCGAGCGGGGTGGAGGGCATCTCGGTGGGCGGCAGGGGCTGGGCGGTCGGCTCGGCCGTGCCCCGGGCGTAGCGGCGGAAGCGGTCGACGGTCTGCGGGACCTGCATGGTCCGGGCCACCCGCAGCGTGGCCCCGGTCTCGGCCTGGACGAGGGGCACGAGGTCGCCCGCCTGCCTGTCGAGGATGTCGGCCAGGCGGCTCAGCAGCCCGGCCCGCTCGGTGGGGCGGGTGCGGCTCCAGGCCCCGAACGCGCCGGCCGCGGCCTGGGCCGCCGCCTCGACCTGCTCGACCGAGGCCTCGGGCGCCCGGCCCACGATCGCCTCGGTGGCGGGGTTGACGATGTCGTAGGTTCCCCGCCCACCGGGCTGGCGCTCGCTCCCGACCAGCATGGTCTCGTCGTCGCTCACGCCACGACACTAGAACGTGTTCTAATTTCGGGCAAGCGGGCGCGGCGGAGGGAAACACGCCGTGGTTGGCAAGCCGGGTCGAGCGCCCCCCCAGCGGAAC
>DASXRH010000458.1:0-13048 GCA_036506715.1 Acidimicrobiales bacterium | reverse complement strand
CCGGGGGGTGAAGATGGCGGCCTGCAGGCCGTAGCGGGTGGCGTTGGCCAGGTCGATGGCCTCGTCGAGGTCGTCGTAGGCGGCCACCGCCACCACCGGGCCGAACACCTCGTCGGCGCACACCTTCATGTCGGGGGTGACGCCGGTGAGCACCGTGGGACGCAGGATGCCGTCGTCGCCCACCTCGCCGCCGACGGCCACCTTGGCGCCGCCCTCGACGGCCTCGTCGATCCAGGCCTTGACCCGGGCGGTGTCGTCGGCCGAGATCAGGGCCGAGACGTCGGTGGCGTCGTCGAGCGGCGGGCCCACCACCAGCGTGCTCACCTCGTCGACCAGTGCAGCCACGAAGTCGTCGTGCACGGCCCGCTGCACGTACAGCCGCTGGGCCGAGATGCACGACTGGCCGGCGTGGCTGAACCCGGCGACCTTGAGCTTGGCGGCCGCGCCGCGCCAGTCGCCGTCGGCCTCGACGATGACCGGGCTGTTGTTGCCCAGCTCGAGGCTGACCTTCTTGCGGGGCGCCTTCTCGCGGATGGCCCAGCCCACCGGCGGGCTGCCGGTGAAGGTGATCATGGCCACGCCGTCGTGGAGGACCAGCGGATCGCCCACCGCGCCGCCCGATCCGGTCACGACGTTGAGCCAGCCCGGCGGCAGCCCGCACTCGTCGAGCAGCAGGTGTGCCAGGGCCAACGCGGACAGGGGGGTCTGGCTGGCCGGCTTGAGCACGACGGGGCAGCCGGCGGCGATGGCCGGCGCCACCTTGTGGCTGACCAGGTTGAGCGGGAAGTTGAAGGGGCTGATGGCCCCCACCACCCCGATCGGCACGCGCAGGGTGAAGGCAAGCTTGCCCTCGCCCGGCGCCGACGCCTCGACCGGGACGACGTCGCCGGCCAGCGTGCGGGCCTCCGCGGCGCTGAACCGGAAGGTGTCGACGGCCCGGCCGGCCTCGATGCGGGCGGTCTTGAGCGGCTTGGCCGCCTCTGCGGCGATGGTGCGGGCGAAGTCGTCGACCCGCTCGGCCAGCAGCGCGGCGGCCGTGTCGAGGACGGCGGCCCGCCTGTGCGCGGGCAGCGGCTCGGCCAGGGCGGCCGTGGCGGCGGCCACGGCCCGGTCGACGTGGTCGGCCCCGCAGGACGGCACCCGGCCCACCTCGCTGCCGTCGTACGGCGAGCGGACCACGATCTCGTCGTCGGTCGTGACCCGGTCGGGGCCGATGGGCACGGGCGTCACCTGCATGGCGGGCTCCTCGCGGACGGTGGGTCGGCTGTACCCGCTGGTCTACCCGCCGGGGGCGCCGCTGCCACGCGCGCCGGGCCGCGGGCTACCGTCCCGCTCCGGCATGACCGACTTCCCCTTCCTCGACTGGCCCGGCCCGCTCGCCTTCGCCCACCAGGGTGCCCACACCCCCGACGGGCCGGGCGAGAACACGATGGCCGCCTTCGAGCGGGCGGTGGCCCTCGGCTACCGCTACCTCGAGACCGACGCCCACGTGACCGCCGACGGCGTGCTCGTCGCCTTCCACGACGACCGGCTCGACCGCCTCACCGACCGGGCCGGGGTCATCGGCGACCTGCCCTGGGCCGAGGTCAAGGCGGCCCGGGTCCGCGACCACGACGGGATCCCCCTGCTGGAGGACATCCTCACCGCCTGGCCCGACGTCCGGGTCAACATCGACCCCAAGCACGACGCTGCCGTCGGCCCCCTCATCGAGCTGATCGACCGGACCGGCACCGTCGACCGGGTGTGCTTCGGCGCGTTCTCCGACCGGCGGCTGGCGCGGGTGCGGGCCGGCCTCGGCCCCCGGGCCTGCACGTCGATGGGCCCCCGCCAGGTGGCCCGGCTGATGGCCGCCGCCCGGGGCCTGCCGGGGGGCAGCTTCGCCGCCGCCTGCGTCCAGGTCCCGGTGCGCCAGGGGCCGGTGCCGCTGGTGACCGAGCGGTTCGTGCGGGCGGCCCACGACCGGGGCCTGCAGGTCCACGTGTGGACGATCAACGACGCCGGCGAGATCGGCCGGCTGCTCGACCTCGGGGTCGACGGGATCATGACCGACCGCACCGACGTCCTGAAGGACGTGCTCACCGAGCGGGGTCAGTGGGTCGCCTGAGCGCGAGACTCACGCGGTGGCCGACCTCCACGTGCCGGTGCCCGCCGCCCGGCTGACCGACGAGCCGAGCGACGACGAGCTGCGCGCCCTGTACCGGGCGCTGGTGCTGCCGCGCGTGATCGAGGAGCGCATGCTGACCCTGCTGCGGCGGGGCCAGCTCAGCAAGTGGTTCTCGGGCATCGGGCAGGAGGCCGTGTCGGTGGGGCTGGTGGCGGCGCTGCGCCCCGACGACTGGATCCTGCCGGTGCACCGCAACCTGGCCGTGTTCACCGGCCGCGACCTCGACCTCGGCGTGCTGTTCCGCCAGCTGCTGGGCAGGGCCGGCGGCATCACCGGCGGGCGCGACCGCACGTTCCACTTCGGCGCCCTCGACCAGCGCATCGTCGGCATGATCAGCCACCTGGGGGCGATGGCCCCCGTGGCCGACGGCCTGGGCCTGGCGGCCGCCCTGCGGGGCGAGGACCGGGTGGCGGCCGTGCTGGTGGGCGACGGCGCCACCAGCGAGGGCGACGTCCACGAGGCCATGAACCTGGCCGCCGTGTGGGCGCTGCCGGTCCTGTTCGTGGTGGAGAACAACCAGTGGGGCCTGTCGACACCGGCCGCCGACCAGTACGCCTGCGCCGACCTGGCCGACCGGGCCCCCGGCTACGGGATGCCGGGCGAGGTCGTCGACGGCAACGACGTCCTCGCCGTGCGGGGGGCGGTGGCCCGGGCCGCCGAGCGGGCCCGGGCCGGCGGCGGGCCGACGCTGCTGGAGGCGAAGACGTTCCGCATGCGGGGCCACGAGGAGGCGTCCGGCAACGACTACGTGCCGGCCGAGCAGCTGGCGGCGTGGGTGGCCCGCGACCCCATCGCCCGCTTCGAGGCCCGGCTGGCCGAGCGCGGCCTGCTGCCCGGGCACGAGCGGGACGCGGTCGCCGCCGAGGTGCGGGCCGGGGTCGAGGCCCGGCTGGCCGAGGCCCTGGCCGACGCCGAGCCGGCCACCACCGCCGACGCGGAGCTGGCCCGGGTCCACGCCCCCGCGGCCCCGCTGCGCCGGACCCCGGCCGGTTCAGGGGATGGGGAGGGCGACGGGGCGGCGCCCGAGCTGCGCTACGTCGACGCCGTGCGCGACGCCCTGCGCACCGCCCTGGCGGCCGACGACCGGGTGGTGCTGCTGGGCCAGGACATCGCCGGCTACGGCGGCGTGTTCAAGGCCACCGAGGGCCTGGCCGCCGAGTTCGGCACCGAGCGGGTCCGCAACACGCCGATCATCGAGTCGGGGGCCATCGGCGCCGCCCTGGGCCTGGCCCTCGACGGCTTCCGGCCCGTCGTCGAGATGCAGTTCGGCGACTTCGTGACCTGCGGGTTCAACCAGCTGGTCAACAACGTGGCCACCACGCACTACCGGTGGGGCGGGGCGGTGCCGCTGGTGGTGCGGCTGCCCGTGGGCGGCGGGCTCGGCGCCGGGCCGTTCCACTCGCAGAACGTCGAGGCCTGGTTCTGCCACGTCCCCGGGCTCAAGGTGGTGGCGGCGGCGACGCCGGCCGACGCCAAGGGCCTGCTGCTCGCCGCGCTCGACGACGGCAACCCGGTGCTCGTCCTCGAGCACAAGCGGCTCTACCGCAGCGTCCGGGGCCCGGTGCCGGCCGGCCACCACGTCGAGCCGCTGGGCCGGGCCCGCATCGCCCGCCCCGGCGCCGACGCGACGGTCGTGACCTACGGGGCCGGGGTGGCGTGGGCGCTGGCCGCGGCCGAGGCGGTGGCGGCCGACGGCCACGACGTCGAGGTCGTGGACCTGCGCTCGCTGTCACCGTGGGACCGGGAGGCCGTGCTGGCGTCGGTGCGCAAGACGTCCCGGGCCCTGGTGGTCCACGAGGCCCCGCTCACCGGGGGCCTGGGCGCCGAGGTGGCGGCCGTCATCGGCCGGGACGCGTTCGGCTGGCTCGACGCCCCGGTGGGCCGGGTGGGCGGCCTCGACACCCCCATCCCGTTCGCCCCGCCGCTGGAGCGGGTGTGGGCGGCCGAGGACCGGGTGCTGCCTGCGCTCCGGGAGCTGCTGGCGTTCTAGGACGGCCCGGCCACGGCCCGCACGGCGTCGCGCAGGACGTCGAGCCCGTGGTCGATCTCGTCGTCGGTGATGGTGAGCGGTGGCACGAGCCGCAGGACGTTCTCATCGGGCCCGCACGACAGGACGATTACGCCGGCGGCCAGGCAGGCGGCGCACACGGCGTCGGTGACGTCCTTGCCGGCCAGCTCGACCCCGACCATCAGCCCGATGCCCCGGATGTCGCGCACAGCCGGGTGGGCGCCGATGTCGGCCCGGAGGCGCTCGACCACCCGCCGCCCGAGGTCGGCGGCCCGCCGGTAGCCGTCGGTCTCGTCGAGCACGTCGAGGGTGGCCACGGCGGCGGCGCAGGCCACCGGGTTGCCGCCGAAGGTCGAGCCGTGGGTCCCGGTGGGCCACCGCTCCATCAGCGCCCGGGGGGCGACGATGCCGCCGAGCGGCAGGCCGGAGGCGACGCCCTTGGCGAACAGCAGGACGTCGGGCCGCACGCCGTACGCCTCGGCGGCGAAGGGCCGTCCGGTGCGGCCGATGCCGCACTGGACCTCGTCGAAGATCAGCAGGATGCCGTGGGCGTCGCACCGCTCGCGCAGCCCGGCGAGCCAGTCGCGGGGCGGGGGGACGTAGCCGCCCTCGCCCAGCACGGGCTCGACGATCATCGCCCCCACGTCGGTCGGCGGGGCCTGGAGGGCCAGCATGCGGTCGAGCTCGCCCAGGGCGTCGTCGACCGCGGCCTCGGGCGTGGCGTGCTCGTGGGGGATGCAGTAGGGGGCGTGGTACACGCCGGGCAGGAGGGGCTGGTAGCCCTCGCGGTAGCGTCCCTTGGCGGTGGTCAGCGTGGTGGCGGCCAGCGTCCGGCCGTGGAAGGCCCGGCGGAAGGCGATGACCGACGGCCGGCCGGTGACCTTGCGGGCCAGCTTGAGCGCCCCGTCGACCGCCTCGGCCCCCGAGTTGCAGAAGAACACCTGGGGGTGGTCGAGGAAGGGGCACAGCCCGGCGATGCGCTCGGCCGCCTCGACGTTGCGGGTGTTGTGCACCACCACCGAGGTGTGGATCAGGGTGGCGGCCTGGGCAGTGATCGCCTCGACCACCCGGGGGTGGCCGTGGCCCGTGGCGTTGACGGCGATGCCGGCGCCGAGGTCGAGGTAGCGGCGGCCCTCGACGTCGATCAGCCAGGCGCCCTCGCCCCGCTCGGCGACCACGTCGTAGTAGCGGGGCAGCACGCCGGCCAGCGCCTCGTGGTCGCGGGCCAACCAGTCGGCGGTGGCCGTGCGGGTGGCGGTGGTCACGAGCCCTCCCCTGCCCCGGTGCCCGGCGCGTCGAGCGGGTGGGTGTCGATCTGCGCCTTCTGGAGCCGGCCGGAGTAGTCGACGTACACGGTCTTGACCTGGCTGAACTGCTCGATCCCCCGGGTGCCGGCCTCGCGGAAGCCGTTGCCGGTGTGCTTGGTGCCGCCGAACGGCAGCGGGATCTCGGCGCCGATCGTCGGCGCGTTGACGTAGACGATGCCGGTGTCGATGCGGTCGACGGCGGCCAGGGCCGTGCCGATGTCACGGGTGTAGACGGCGGCCGACAGCCCGTACTCGACGCTGTTGACCACCTCGAGCGCCTCGTCGAGGTCGGCCACCTCGAGGACGGCCAGCACCGGGCCGAACACCTCCTGGCGGGCGACCCGGTGATCGGGACGGACCCCGGCCAGCACGGTGGGGGCGAAGAAGGCGCCACCCTCGCAGCCGTCGACGGTCAGGGCCTCTCCCCCGGTGGCCACGGTGGCGCCGTCGTCGACGGCGTCGGCCACCATGCCGGCGATGCGCTGGGCCGACGAGGCGGTGATCACCGGCCCGACGTCGACGGCCGGGTCGCGGGGGTCGCCGAGGCGCAGGGCGGTGGCCCGCTTGACGATGCGCTCGACCAGCTCGCCGGCCACGTCGGGGTGGGCGATGAGCCGGGAGGTCGAGGTGCAGCGCTGACCGGATGTGCCGAACGCCCCGAACACGGCGCCGTCGGTGGCCAGGTCGAGATCGGCGTCGGGCCGCACCACCATGGCGTTCTTGCCGCCGAGCTCGAGCGACACCAGACGGGGGCCCGACTGCATGGCGGCGGCCGCCACCTGCCGCCCGGTGGGCACCGAGCCGGTGAAGCTCACCGCCCCGACCCCGGGGTGCACGGCGAGGGCGGCCGCCGGCTCGGCGAAGCCGTGTACGACCTGGACCAGGTCGGCGGGGACCCCGGCCTCGACGCAGGCGGCCACGAAGGCCTCGCAGCACGCGGGGGCATGCTCGCTGGGCTTGATGACCACGCCGTTGCCGGCGAGCAGGGCGGGGAAGATCTTCCACGAGGGGATGGCCACGGGGAAGTTCCAGGGCGTGATCATCCCGACCACGCCCACGGGGGACCGGGTGGTCCAGCAGAGCTTGTCGCCCAGCTCGGAGGGCACGGTCTCGCCCCAGGCCGTGCGGCCCTGGCCGGCCACGAAGGCGGCCATGTCCACCGCCTCCTGCACGTCGCCGCCCGCCTCGACGAGGACCTTGCCGGCCTCCCGGCTGACCAGGTCGGTGAGCGCCGCCTTGTCGCGCAGGAGGACGGCGCCGGCGGCCGCGATGACGTCGGCCCGGGCCGGGACGGGCCGGCGGGCCCAGTCCCGCTGGGCGGCGGCGGCCCGGCGGACGGCGGCGTCGACGTCGGCGGCCGTGTGGGTCGGGTACTCGCCGACCACGTCGTCGGGGCGGGCGGGGTTGACCGAGCGGAAGGAGGTCATGGGGGCATCCGTCCTCTGCAGATCGGGATCTGAAACGTCTGTTTCAAGCTTGTCGTGGACCGTATCATCCGATCCATGTCCGGACTGGCGTCCCGCATCGAGGAGCACCGCGGCCGGCTCTCCCCCGCCGAGCGGCAGGTGGCCGAGGTCGTGCTGCGCGACCCCGAGGGCGTCGCCTTCGGCACCGTGGCCCGGCTGGCGGCCGCCGCGGGCACCTCGGGGGCCTCGGTCGTGCGGCTGGCCACCCGGCTCGGCTACCCCGGGTTCGGGGCCCTGCAGTCGGCGGTCCAGGACGACATCGGCCAGCAGCTGCGGCCGGCCGTCGAGCGCATCCGGGGCGAGCGGGGCTCCGACGTGCTCACCCGCACGCTCCGGGCCGAGACCGCCAACGTCCGCCGCACGCTGTCGGCCGTCGACCCGGCCGCCTTCGCCACCGCCGTGGAGCTGCTGGCCGACCGCCGCCGGCCGGTGCTGGTGGTGGCGGGCGACCACGAGGCGGGGGTGGGCGCCATGCTGGCCACCGCCCTCGACCTGGTGCGCGAGGGCGTGACCCAGGTCGGCGGGTCCGACGTGGCCGTGGGCCGCCAGACCCTCGGCTGCGGTCCAGAGACGGTGGTGGTGGCCGTCGACCTGCGCCGCTACGAGCGCTGGGTGCTCCAGGTGGTCGACCGGGCCGTGGCGGCCGGCGCCACCGCGGTGGCCGTGACCGACAGCCCGCTGTCGCCGCTGGCCGCCCGGGCGGCCGTGAGCTTCACGGTGGCGGCCGAGGGGGCGGGGGTGTTCGACAGCCACGTCGGCACGCTGGCCCTGGCCAACGCCCTGGTCACCGGCACGGCGGCCCGCCTGCGCCGCACCGCCGCCCGCCGCCTCGACGCCGTCGAGTCGGCGTGGCGCGCGGCCGGCGCCCTCGTCGACCCCTGACCCCACGAACTGGCGCGCGTACGCTGCGAAGATCGCACGCAACGCGCGCCGGTTCGCAACATCGTGGGGCTGACCGCCGGTCGGGGCCGCCACCTGCGGGGTCGGCGGGTCGCCTAGTGTCCGCCCGATGGGGGCAGGACGGATCGGGGCCCGCACGGTGCACGCCCCATCGGGCATGGTGGCCACCGCCGACCACCTCGCGTCGTCGGCCGGGGTGGCCGCGCTGCGCGCCGGTGGCAGCGCCGCCGACGCCGCGGTGGCCGCGGGCGCGGTGCTGGCCGTCACCAACCAGCACCAGTGCGGCATGGGCGGCGACATGTTCGCCCTCGTCCACCAGCCGGGCGAGCGGGTCACCGCGCTGTGCGCCGCCGGCCGAGCCGGCTCCGGGGCCGACGCCGTCGAGGCCCGGGCCGAGGGCCTCGCCAAGCTGCCGCTGACGGGCGACATCCGCGCGGTCACCGTGCCCGGCTGCGTCGACGGCTGGCTGGCGCTGCACCGCCGCTACGGGCGGCTGCCGCTCCCCCAGGTGCTGGAGGCGGCCGTCACCTACGCCGCCGCCGGATTCCCCGCGTCGCGGCTGCTGGCCGCCACCGCCCCCGCCATCATCGACCTCGACGGCGCCGACGACTACCGCGGCCCCGCCATGGCGGCCGGTGGCCGGCTGCCCGCCGGCACGCTGGTGCGCCGGCCTGGAGTGGCCGCCGCCCTGGAGGCCGTGGCGGCCGAGGGTCGCGCCGGCTTCTACCAGGGCGCCTTCGGCGAGGGCCTGATCCGCATCGGCGGCGGGCTGTTCACCCCCGACGACCTGGCCGCCGACCAGGCGGCGTGGGTCGAGCCGCTGAGGCTGTCTGTGTGGGGCCACGAGCTGTTCGTGCCCCCGCCCCCCTCGCAGGGCTACCTCGTGCCGGCGTCGGCCTGGGTGGTCGAGGGCCTCGGCCTGCCCGACGACCCCGGCGACGGTGCCTGGGCCCACCTGCTGGCCGAGGCGGCCCGGGCCGTCGGGCTCGACCGCGACGCCGTGCTCAGCGACGGCGCCGACGGCGCCGCCCTGCTCGCACCCGAGCGGCTGGCCGCCCGGCGGGCTCTCGTCGACCCCGACCGCCGGGGCGACGCCCTGGTGCCGGCGGCCGGCGGGGGCACCACCGTCGGGTGCGTCGTCGACCGCGACCGCATGGGCGTCACGCTCATCCAGTCCAACGCCTCGGGCTGGGGGGCGCACGTGATCGAGCCGGCCAGCGGCGTGTTCCTCCACGACCGGGGCATCGGCTTCAGCCTGTCCGCCGGCCACCCGGCCGAGATGGACGGCGGCCGGCGGCCGCCCCACACGCTGGCGCCGGCGCTGGTGCGGCGGCCGGACGGGTCGCTGCGGGCGGTGCTCGGCACGATGGGTGGCGACAACCAGCCCCAGGTGGTGCTGCAGCTTCTGGCCCGGCTGCTGGTCCACGACCAGTCCCCCGGTCGGGCCGTGGGCGCCCCCCGGTTCGTGCTGGGCGAGGGCGGGTTCTCCCTGTGGGCGGACGGCGGGCCCCACCAGGTCCGCATCGAGGCCCACGCCCCCGACGCCTGGGAGGCGGGCCTGGCCGCCCGGGGCCATGTGGTGCGCCGCAGCCCCCAGGCCGTCGACCACAGCTTCGGCCATGCCCAGATCATCGAGGTGGTCGACGGTGTGCTGGCCGGCGTGGCCGACCCCCGGGCCCTCGACGGCGCCGCCACCGGCTACTGACCAGGCCAGGCGACCCCTAGTGTCCCGAGTCAGGGTCGGCGAAGCTGGGCGTGCGCTTCTCGAAGTAGGCGGCCACCGCCTCGACCTGGTTGGGCGTGCCGATCAGCGAGCCGATGACCTGGCGCTCGTCGGCGTACTGCTGGGCCAGGGACACGGTCCCCGACTGGTCGATCAGCCGCTTGACCCCCCGGATGGCTTCGGGGCTGCGCCCGGCGATGTCGGCCGCCAGGGCCAGGGCATCCTCCAGCGGGGTGGCGCTGGCCCGGGTGGCCAGGCCCAGGCGCACGGCCTCGTCGCCGGTGACCATGCGGCCCGTCCAGGTGAGCTCCTTGGCGACGTCGGGGCCCACCAGGCGGGGCAGGGTGGCGGTCGCGGTCATGTCGGGCGACAGGCCCCAGCGGATCTCGAGCACCGACAGCCTGGTCTCCGGGTGGACGATGCGCAGGTCGGCGCCGAGGGCAATCTGGAGGCCGCCGCCCAGGCAGTGGCCCCACACCGCGGCGATGACCGGCACCGGCACCTCGGACCAGCAGTGGGCCGCCTGCTGCGCCAGGTGGGTGATGCGCCCGTCGGTGCGGCCGATGGCGCCGATGTCGCCCGCCGCCTCGCTCTCGGGGGCCTCGCCACCCCGGTCGACCGTGCCCCGGCCGCCGCCGGCCATGGCCATGAACCCCGAGAAGTCGAGCCCGGCCGAGAACGCCCGCCCCTCGCCCGACAGCACGACCGCCCGCACGGCGGGGTCCTTGGCCAGCCGGGCACCGGCGTCGACCAGCGCCACGAACATGTCGCCGTCGAGCGCGTTGAGCTTGTCGGGACGGTTGAGCCGCACGTCGGCGACGCCGCCGTCGATGTGCACGGTCACGCGGTCGGACATCGGGGGCCTCCTGTCGTCGGCCCCCACTCTGCCCCATGGCCGACCTCACCCACCTCACCGGGGTTGGTTACGGTCGGGGTGATGAGCGACATCCGGACACTCCCCGTCACGTCCGAGCTGATCGATTACGTCGTGGACCACGGGTCGTTCCCCGTCGACGAGGTCCTCGCCGACCTCCACGACGAGACCGTCGCCCTCGGCTCGGCCGCCGGCATGCAGATCGGCCCCGACCAGGGCCAGCTGCTCACCCTCCTCACCCGGCTGGTGGGCGCCCGCCGGGCCGTCGAGGTGGGCACCTTCACCGGCTACTCGTCGCTGTGCATCGCCCGGGGCCTGGCCCCGGGGGGCACGCTGCTGTGCTGCGACGTCAGCGAGGAGTGGACGGCGCTGGCCCGCCGGGCCTGGGCCCGGGCCGGTCTCGACGACCGCATCGAGCTGCGCCTGGCCCCGGCCGTCGAGACCCTGCGGACCCTGCCCGCCACCGCGGACATCGACCTGGTGTTCATCGACGCCGACAAGCCCGGCTACCCGACCTATTGGGACGAGCTGGTGCCCCGGGTCCGCTCCGGCGGCCTCCTGCTGGCCGACAACGTGCTGTGGTCGGGCAACATCCACGACCCGGCGGTCGACGACCGCAACGCCCGGGCGCTGCGCTCGTTCAACGACCAGGTGGCGGCCGACGACCGGGTCGAGGCGGTCATCCTGCCCGCGTTCGACGGGCTGACCATCGCCCGGAAGCGATGAGCCGGCGGCGGCTCTAGCGTCGGGGCCATGGCCGACGCCGAGACCTGCACCGTCCTGTTCAACCCCCGCTGCTCGAAGTGCCGCCAGGCGCGGGACCTGCTGGAGGACCGCAGCATCGACGCCGACCTGCTCCACTACCTGGTGGACACGCCGTCGCGGGACGAGATCGTGCGCATCTACGGCCTGCTCGGCCTCGACGACCCACGGGGCATGATGCGCCCCGGCGAGCCCGAGTACCGCGAGCTGGGGCTGGCCGACGCCGACGACGACGCCCTGTTCGACGCCATGGCGGCCCACCCGATCCTCATCGAGCGGCCCATCGTGATCGTCGGCGACCGGGCCGTGGTGGCCCGCCCGCCCGAGCGCCTGCTCGAGCTGCTGGACGAAACCTGAACTAGATCCCCAGCCGGGCCTCGGCCAGCGCGGCGCGGGCCTCGTCGGGCCCCGAGATGTCGATCTCGGCGGCCGACCGCCGGCCGTTCAGGTAGAGCACCAGCTCCTGGGGACCGCCGACCAGGCGGGCCTCCGGGCCCCGGCCCCGGGCCGGCATCTCGCCGTACCCGGGCGCCTCCAGTGCGACCTCGGCGCCTTTGACCCGGCGCAGCATGAGCCGGCCCATGCGCCGCAGCGTGGCCCACAGGGCGGCGTCGAGGTCGGGGCGGTCGGTGCGTGGTGCCTCGCCGTTGGCCCGGCGGACGTCCTCGTGGTGGATGAACCACTCGACCTCGTTGAGCGGGCCCCGCAGGCCGGGCAGCCGCCACGGGAACAACGGCGGGCCGCCCCGCAGCCGCTCGACCAGGCGCTCGTAGCCCTGGGCGCGAGCGCCATCCATCAGCTTGCGCTCCAGCCCGGCGAAGCGGTCACCGCCCATGATGACCAGGCCGGTCCGGGGGTCGTGCTCGCGGATCACCAGGTGGGCGGCCAGGTCGAGCGTGGCCCAGCCCTCGCACAGGGTCGGGGCGTCGGGGCCCTTGGCCACGAACAGGTCGCACAGCTCGGCCCGCTCGCGGGCGTCGAGGGGTTGGTCAGGCACGCCGCTAGGGTACGCGCCCATGGCTTCCCCTCCCGCCTACGAGATCGACGACAGCGCGACCTACGAGGTGGTGATCGCCACCGACAGGGGCGACATCGTGCTCGAGCTCGACCCCAAGCTCGCGCCGACCTCCGTCAACAACTTCGTCGCGCTGGCCCGCCAGGGCTTCTACGACAACGTGAGCTTCCACCGGGTGGTGCCCGAGTTCGTCATCCAGGGTGGCGACCCCGAGGGCTCCGGCCGGGGCGGGCCCGGCTACCGCTTCGCCGACGAGCCGGTGAAGGGCGAGTACACGCTCGGCGCCGTGGCCATGGCCAACGCGGGGCCCGACACCAACGGCTCGCAGTTCTTCATCTGCATCGACGACTGCACCCGCAAGCTCGACAAGGCCTACAACCTGTTCGGCTACGTCACGTCGGGCATGGACGTCACCCAGCAGATCCGCCAGGGCGACGTGATGCGGTCGGTCACCGTCACCGAGAAGCCCGCCGCGTAGCGCCCTCGGGCGCGCCGGGTCGCGTTCCGCCGGTCGGTGACCGGCCGGTAGGCTCGGTCGATGTCCGTCGAGCCGCTGTTCACGCCCCGCGGCGGCGATTTCGTCCCCTCCGAGCACACACGCGGCCCGTGGGATCCGCGCCACCAGCACGGTGGCACGGTGGCCGCGCTGGCGGCGCGCGCCGTCGAGCGGACAGCCGGCACCGGGTTCTGCGTGACCCGACTCACCATGGAGCTCATGCGCCCGGTGCCGCTCGAGCCCCTGGCGGTCGACGTGGCCGTGCCCCGCCCCGGGCGCCGGGTGCTGGGCATCACCGTCTCGCTCAGCGCCGGCGACCTCGAGGTTGAGGTG
>DASXRH010000457.1:0-2350 GCA_036506715.1 Acidimicrobiales bacterium | reverse complement strand
CTGGCGCCCGCGGTCTTCGCCGGCCCGCTGGTCGCCCGGCTGACCGGCCGCTGGAGCCGGCGCCGGACCATGCTGGCCATGGACGCCGTGCGCATCCCGGCGGTGGCAGTGCTGCCGTGGGTGCCCCACCTGTGGTGGATCTACGTCTGGGCGTTCCTCACCGAGCTGGCGGGGATGGTGTTCCTGCCGGCCCGCGACGCCTCCATCCCCGACCTGGTCGACAGCGACGACGACCTGGCCGTGGCCAACGGGCTGGTGCTCGGCACCTCCTACGGGATGATCCCGGTGGGGGCGGCCGTCTACGCGATCGTGGCCGCGGTGGCTGGCGGGGGCGAGGGCCTGGCGGTGGCCCGGCTGGTGTTCGCCGTCGACGCCCTGACCTTCGCCGTCTCCTTCCTGGCCATCACCCGCCTGCCCGAGCTGGGCACAGCGGCGGCCGCGGCGTCCGGCACGGGCAACGGGTCCGCAGGCTCGGGCCGATTCCGGGATGCCCTGCGCATCCCCCTGGTGCGGCGTCTGGCCCCGGTGGCGGCGGTGGTGGCGTTCGGGCTCGGGGCCCTGTTCTCGATCGGCATCGTGTGGGTGCGGGAGGTGCTGCACGCCACCGACACGGAGTTCGGCCTGTTGGTGGCGTGCTTCGGCGTGGGGGCTGCCGGCGGCCTGCTGGTGCTGCGGCGCCTCGACCGGCGCGACCTGCGGACGGTGCGGGGGGCGCTGGTCCTGCAGGGCGCGGTGGTGGCGGTCATGAGCCTGGCCCCCAGCATCGGCTTCGCTCTGGCCGGCGCCATCGCGTTCGGCGGGCTGTCAGCCCTGGTCCTGGCACTGGCCATGGAGCTGCTGCAGAACAACCTCGGCGACCGCGACCGCGTGCTGGCCTTCACGGTGTTCCACGTCGTCATCCGGGGCGGGCTGGCGCTGGCGGCCATCGGCGCCGGGGTGGCCGACGACCTGCTCGACCAGGTCAGCTGGCCCCTCGTCGGGCACCTGGCTTCGACGCAGGTCGTGCTCCTGTCGAGTGGTCTCCTGGTCACGCTGGTCGCTCTCGCCACCGGCCGACCCGGCGGCGTGGCCGACGTGCGTCGCTGAGCGGCCATTCTGCGCGGACCGCAACGCGATCGCCACGAGATGGCAGGCGTACAACGCCGGCCGGTGGGGCATCGTGTAGCGCAGGGAGGGCCGGGCGGCGACGACGCACCAGTCGGCGGACGCAGGAGGAGTTGGATGGCCGGAACCGACGAGGCGGGTGACGGTCGCCTGCGCGGCCGCCGGGTGCCCCGCGGGGCCCGGCACGGCGACGGGCGCGACCACGACGACGACGGTGGGGCCGACGACGAGATCGACGCCGTCACCCGGCTGATGGGCTTCCTCCGGGCCGAGTCCGACTAAGGGGGCCGGGCTGGCGTGCGGTCAGCCCGTCAGCCGTCGTGCAGGCCGCACTCGGTCTTGCCCCGGCCGGCCCAGCGCCCCGAGCGGGGGTCGTCCGAGTCGGTGGGCAGTGACGTGCACGGCTGGCAGCCGATCGACGTGTAGCCCTGGTGCAGGAGCGGGTTGACCGGGATGTCGTGGTCGGCGATGTAGCCCTCCACGTCCAGGTCGCTCCAGTTGGCCAGGGGGTTGACCTTCACCAGCCCCCGCAGGTCGCGGGCGACGATCGGAGCGTTGGCCCGGGTGGCGGCCTCGGTGCGGCGCAGGCCGCTCATCCACGCCGCCTTGCCCTGGAGCGCCCGGTCGAGCTGGCCGACCTTCACCGCCGAGCAGCAGTTCTCCGGGTCGACCTTCCACAGCTCCTCGTCGTGGTGGGCGACCGTCATCATCTTCAGGTTCAGCCCGTAGCGGCGGCGCACCCGCTCGACGGTCTCCAACGTCTCGGGAAAGTGGTAGCCGGTGTCGATGAAGACGACCTCGATCGCCGGGTCGACCTTCACGGCCAGGTCGATGAGGACGGCGTCCTGCATCGACGCGGCCAGCGACAGGTGGGGCGAGAACGTGTCGGTCGCCCACTGGATGATGCGGGGCGCGCTCCAGTGCTCCATCTCGCGGTTGAGCTCGGCCAACTCCTCGTCGTGGAAGAGCGGGACGGGCAGTGCGGGGGGCTCGACCAGGAAGCTCATACGCCTGCGCACTCTCCTTCGCCGACTTCGCCGCTGAACGGGCCGGTCTCGTCGTAGTCGACGTAGAACTCGGGCCCCTCCTCGGGCGTGGGGAAGACGTCGAACTCCTTCAGCTCGGCGCCGAGGGCCTTGGCGCCGCCGGCCCGCTCCATCCAGTCGCGGAACGTCTCGCCGGCCTCGCGCTCCTCGGCGAAGCGGCGGACGACCTTGACGGCGGCGTCGGGGGCCGACTTGGCGGG
>DASXRH010000456.1:0-4024 GCA_036506715.1 Acidimicrobiales bacterium | reverse complement strand
CGAGGAGACCCGCCATTCGCGCCTCTTCTCGCGGCTGCTCGACCAGCTGGGCCCGCCGGTCGCGAACCCCATGGACAACCCGCTGGTCGAGGCGGTGGGCCGGCGCGTCGTCGACCAGGTCATCCACCGGCCGCCGCTGCTGTACACGATGGTGCTGGCCGGCGAGGAGATCCCCGACCTCATGCAGAAGCGGGCCGCCGAGCACCCCGGCACCGACCCGTTCGTGCGGGACGTCAACCGCTACCACCGCCAGGAGGAGGCCCGCCACCTCGCCTTCGCCCGCATGATGCTGCCCGAGGTGTGGGAGCGGGCCAGCCTGGCCGACCGCACGCTCGTGCGGTTCCTGGCCCCCACGTTCATCCGCGAGATGTACGAGAACATGATCCACGCCGGCGTGTTCGGCGCCGTCGGGCTGCCGGCCCTGCCCACCTGGCGGGCTGCCCGCAACCACCCGGGCCGGGTCGCCACCCGCATGGACGCCACCCGCCCGGTGCTCGACGCCCTCCTCGACGCCGGCGCCCTCGAGCGGGGCCACGTCCCCCGGGCGTGGCGGGCCCTGTGCGGGGTCGACCCCGACGGCCACCCCGCGCCGCGGTCCGCGACCGCCCCCGGGTAGGCCATCATCGGGGGCGATGCGCGTCGTGCCCCAGCTCTCGGTCCGCCGCGGCCGCGAGGCGGTCGCCTTCTATCAGGCCGCCTTCGGGGCCACCGAGGTCTACCGCGTCGGCGGCACCGACGCCGAGCCTGCGGTCGTGTCCCAGCTGAGCGTGGGCGACGGCACCTTCTGGGTGGCCGACGAGTCCCCGGGCCACGCCAACTTCAGCCCCGAGACCCTCGGCGGCGGCACCGTGCGCCTGCTGCTGGAGGTCGACGACCCCGACGCCGCCATCGCCCGCGCCGTCGCCGCCGGGGCCACCCTCGTCTACCCGGCGGCCGACGCCCACGGCTGGCGGCTGGGCCGCATCGTCGACCCCTACGGCCACCACTGGGAGGTCGGCACCCCGCTCGGCCCCTGGCCCCCGCCCTCGGGCGGGCCCCATTGACGCTCGGGTCCGCTCCGGCGACGCCTGAGCCGGCACCGCGGTGACCGCCGGCCCGGTCCGGTCAGGCGATGCGGCGCAGCACGATCTCGGTGTCCTCGGTGGGGCGGACGCCGAGGTCGTCGAGCTGGGCCAGGCACGTGTCCATGGCGCGGCGGGCCGCGGCCCGGTCGCCCCGGGCCAGGTGGGCGGCCACCATCAGCCGGTGGGCGTCCTCGGCCCACGGCTCGGTCTCCAGCGCCCGGGCCGCCACCCGCAGCGCCTCGTCGACGTACCCGGCCGCCAGCGTGAGCTCGCCGGCCCGCACCGCGGCCGCCACGAACCGGGCCGACAGGCGATCGCGGTGGGGCAGGGCCCACTCCTCGTACCCGGCGTCGGACAGGTACGGCCCCCGGTACAGGCGCAGCGCCCGCCGGTAGAGGTCGAGCGCCGCCGACGGCTCGCCCGATCGATCGGCCTCGGCGGCCCGGTCGCACAGCTCGTCGAACTCGCGGGCGTCGACCGTCAGCCACCCGTGGCTGGCCAACCGCAGCGCCGTTCGCTCGCTGCGCACGAAGAACGGCGGGGTGCCGTCCTTGCGGTCGGGCTCCAGTACCGCCACCAGGTACGACAGCGTGACCCGCAGGTTGCGGAGCCCGCCGGTGGTGTCGAGGTCGGGCCATAGCGCCCCGGCCAGCTCCTCGCGGGTGCCGCCGCCCCGGGCCACCAGCACCAGCAGCAGCGCCCGCACCCGCTCGCGTCGCCAGTGGGGGTGGTCGACGACCCGGCCGTCGCGGCGCAGCACCGTGGGGCCGAGCACGTCCAGCTCCAGCGGTGACGACGGCTCGGGCGGGACGGCGTCGAGCAACGTGCGGGCCCAGGTCGTCAGCGCCCTGGGCGCCCCCTTGCGGTCGGCCACCCGCTGGAGCGCCGGGCGCACCCGGGGGCCGGCCTCGCTCACCACGGCGTCGGCCCCGGCCCGGCCGCCGGCCACCGCCGCGGTGGCCAGCTCGACCAGCCAGTCGGCCGGCAGCCACGACGGCGCCGCCGCCCAGGCGTCGGCCGTGAGCGCCGCCGCCGGGGCCACGTCGCCCTGCTCGCGCTCGGCCACCATGGCCCGGGCCAGCGCCAGCGCCAGCCGGTACGAGGGGCCGAGGTCGTCGGCCGCGAACTGGTCGCGGGTCTCGGGTACCAGCACGTACAGCAGCGGCAGCCGCCGCAGGTGGCCGTAGCGGGCCCGGCCCTCGGACACCGGGTGCCCACCGAGCTGGCGGCGGTAGAGGTCGGCGGCCGCGGCCTCGTCGCCCCGGCCCAGCGCCAGCGCCGCCTCGGCCCCCAGCAGCGACGACACCAGCCGGGGCCGGGGATCGGGCCCGGCGTGCTGGCGGGCCTGGGCCAGGAACTGCTCGCCCTCGTCGATGTCGCCGGCCAACGCCGCCCGCGTGGCCGCCATCGTGCAGCCGAGCGCCAGCGTGTGGCCGTTGCCGGTCTGGGTCAGCGCGTCGAGCATGCGGTCGAGGGCCTGGCGGGCCTCGTCGACCTCGCCGCACTGCTCGAGGGCGTTGACCTCCACCATCGAGACCGGCCCCCGCAGCGACGGCCCGGCCGCGGCCACGGCCACCGCCGCCAGCCGCCGGGCGGCCTCGGGGAACCCCAGGGCGAGTTGGGCCGAGGCCCGCAGCCAGGCCACCGGCGCGCGCCAGTACGGGGCCACCTCGCCGGGATCGACCGTGTCGAGCGCGGCCAGCACCGTGCGGGCGTCGCCCACGGTGTCGGCCACCAGCGCCTGGCCGATGGCCAGCAGGCCCTGGGCCTCGGGCAGCGCGCCCAGGCGGTCGGTGTAGCCGGCCAGGCGGGCCATGAGGTCGGCGTCCTCGCGCCAGTGGGCGCAGATGGCCAGGTGCTCGACGGCGCTGAGCAGCCCCAGGTCGTCGCCGCCGGCCGCGAAGCGCTCGGCGGCCGAGGTCAGCAGCTCGGTGGCCCGGTCGAGGTCGGTGGCCGACGCGGCGATGCCCGCCACCAGCGCCCCCTCGGGCGACGACCGCACCGGGTCGGGCAGCCCGGCGTGGAGGCGACCCACCCCCTCGGCCGACGACGCCAGCGCCTGGGCCCGGCACCCGGTGCGCAGCACGGCCCGCAGGTCGTCGTGGGCCTCGGCCGCCACCAGCAGGTCGACCGCCTGGCGCAGGTCGCGCCCGGCCATGACCATGCCGGCCCGACGCCGGGCCCGCCGCAGGGCGTCGGGGTCGAGCCGGCGTGACAGGTGCTCGGACCACAACGGGTGCACCGTGTACCAGCCGTGCTCGTCGCTCGACACCAGCGGCACCCGGCCCATCAGCCCCGCCAGGTCCACGCCTCCGCCGACCACCGCGTCGACGACGGCCTGGTCGGCGCCCCCCAGCGCGGCCACCGTGGCCACCACCGCCCGGTCGCCGTCGGCCAGGGCGGCCAGCACCTCCTCGGCCAGGAAGTCGTCGACCCCGGCGCCCCACCCCGCGGTGCGCAGCTCGGCCAGCGCCGGCCACCCGCCCAGCCCGCCCAGCCGGTCGGCGGCCACACCCCGCAGCGCGGCCAGCGAGGCCAGCTCGTCGTCCGCGAAGGCCAGGTCGCCCTCGACCAGGCGCTCGACCCGGCCCTGGGCGACCAGCCTGGCGAGCGGGACCGGCGGCTCGTGGCGGCCGCTCAGCACCACGTGGCCGTTCGCCGGCAGGGCGTCGACGAGCCCCGCCACCAGCGAGGCCGCCCCCGACGCAGGGGCGATCTCGTGGACGTCGTCGAGCACCAGGCACACCTGGCGGGGCGACCGCTGCCACACCTCGGCCGCCAGGGTGGTGCCCAGGTCGGAAGGGTCGACCTCGCCCGGCTCGCGCAGCAGTCCGACGTCGGCGTCGAGCGCGGTGGCCAGCCCGTCGGCCAGCCGCCGGGGGTCGTCGTCGCCGGGCCCGCAGCCCAGCCAACAGTCGTCGCCCCGGGGCGCGTGGGCGTTCTCGTCGAGTGCCTGTGCC
>DASXRH010000455.1:0-6481 GCA_036506715.1 Acidimicrobiales bacterium | reverse complement strand
AGGATGTAAGCCGGGATCCGCCATGAGCACGACGTCCGAGTCGACTCCCGGGGCCCCGGCGCCCGCCGACGTGTCGGCGGGTGGCGATCCGGGCGCGGCCGCGGCGCCGGTCGAGGGCGCCGGCGGCCGGTCGTCCCGGGGCGGCCTGCTGGCCGGCCTGGTCAAGCTGGCCCGGCCCAAGCAGTGGGCCAAGAACGTGCTGGTGTTCGCCGCCCCCGCCGCCGCCGGGGTGCTGGACAACCGCGAGTGGGCGCTCGACGCCCTCATGGCCTTCGTGTGCTTCTGCCTGGCCGCCGCCGGCACCTACTACATCAACGACGCCCGTGACGTGGCCGCCGACCGGCGCCACCCCGAGAAGAGGCGGCGGCCGGTGGCCTCGGGGGTGGTCCCGGTGCCGGTGGCCTACGCCGGCGGCGTGGTCCTCATCGCGCTGGCGGTGGCGCTGTCGCTCACCGTCAACGCCAACCTGGCCCTCACGGTGGGTGGTTACGTGGTCCTGACCACCGCCTACTCGACGGTGCTGAAGAACGTGGCCGTGGTCGACCTGGTGGCGGTGGCCGCGGGGTTCGTGCTGCGGGCGGTGGCCGGCGCCGCCGCCACCGAGGTGCCGATCTCCGACTGGTTCTTCATCGTCACCAGCTTCGGCGCCCTGTTCATGATCTCGGGCAAGCGCGCCGCCGAGGCCGAGGAGATGGGCGAGGACGCCACCGAGTTCCGCTCGGTGCTCGCCGCCTACAGCGCCAGCTACACCGCCTACCTGCGGGCGGTGACCTCGGGGGCCGTCCTGGTGGCCTATTGCCTGTGGGCCTTCGAGAAGGCCGAGGCCGCGGTCAACTCTCCCGCCATCCCGTGGTACCAATTGTCGATCCTGCCCTTCGTCATGGCCGTGCTCCGCTACGCGCTGGTGCTCGACCAGGGTCGGGGGTCCGCGCCGGAGGAGATCGTGCTCGGCGACCGCGCGTTGCAACTCATCGGCCTGGCGTGGGCCATCGTGTTCGCCATCGGCGTCTACACGGCATGACCGACGACGCGCCCACCGAACCCGAGCCCGGCGAGCGCGAGCTGGTCTCGGGCTGGGGCCGCAACCCGGCCTCGGCGTCGCACGTGGTCCGGCCGTCCAGCCCCGACGAGCTGGCCATGGCGGTCAAGGAGGCCGGCCCCCGCGGGGCCATCGCCCGCGGCCTGGGCCGGGCCTACGGCGACTGCGCGATGAACGGCGGCGGGCTCGTCGTCCAGTCGACAGCGGTGTCGGGCCTGATCGAGCTCGACCACACCGCCGGCACCGCCCGGGTGCTCGCCGGCACGTCGATCGACGACCTGCTGCGCGAGATCGTCCCCCAGGGCTGGTTCGTTCCGGTCACCCCGGGCACCCGCTACGTGACCATCGGCGGGGCCATCGCCGCCGACGTCCACGGCAAGGACCACCACGCCACCGGCAGCTTCGGCGCCCACGTGCGGTCGATGGTGCTGGCCCTGCCCGACGGCACCCGGCGCACGCTCACCCCCGAGACCGACCCCGACGAGTTCTGGGCCACCTGCGGCGGCATGGGGCTCACGGGCACGGTCGTCGAGGCCACCATCGACCTCCACCCCATCGAGACCAGCCTGCTGCGGGTCGACAGCTACCGGGTGCCCGATCTCGACACGCTGCTGGCGCGGTCCATCGAGGGCGGGCGCGAGCACCGCTACTCGGTGGCCTGGGTCGACTTCCTGGCCCGGGGCCGGTCGCTGGGGCGGTCGGTGCTGACCCAGGGCGACTTCGCCACCGTCGACGACGTGCCCCGCGGTCGCCGCCGCCGGGACCCGCTGGACTACACGCCGGTGGGCACGGTCCCCGCCCCGCCCGCGGTGCCGGGCGGGCTGCTCAACCGGCTCAGCATCGCCGCCTTCAACGAGATGTGGTACCGCAAGGCGCCCCGCGAGCGGCACGACGAGCTGCAGTCCATCGGCAAGTTCTTCTACCCGCTCGACATCGTCGACGGCTGGAACCGGCTCTACGGGCCGCGGGGCTTCCTCCAGTGGCAGTGCCTGGTGCCCTTCGGGGCCGAGGACGTGCTGCGCGAGTTCATCGAGGCGCTGTCCACCCACCGGGCGCCCAGCTTCCTGGCGGTGCTCAAGTACTTCGGCGAGGCCGACCCCGGGCCGCTGTCGTTCCCCGGCCCCGGCTGGACGCTGGCGCTCGACGTGCCCACCAGCGATACCGACCTGGCCCCCCTGCTCGACCGGCTGGACGACCGGGTGGTCGAGGCCGGCGGCCGGCTCTACCTGGCCAAGGACAGCCGCATGAGGCCCGAGCTGCTGCCGGCCATGTACCCCCGGCTCGACGAGTGGCGGGCGGTGCGCGACCGGCTCGACCCCGAGCGCCGCATGGCCAGCGACCTGTCCCGCCGCCTGGGCCTGCTCGGCTGAGAGGCCGAGCCGGCCGCCGTCAGCCGGTCAGGCGGGCCACCAGGCGGGCCAGGCTGTCGTGGAAGTCGGGCAACAGCGGCAGGCCGGCCAGCCGTAGCGCGGCGTTGTCGAGCACCGAGTTGGCCGGCCGGGGCGCCGGCCGGGGCGGGTCGAGCTCGTCGGTCTTGATCGGCCGGACCTTGGCCGGGTCGTGGCCGGCGGCGGCCAGGATGGCCTGCACGAACTCGTACCAGCTCACGTCGCCCTGGTTGGTGACGTGGTACGTCCCGGGAATGCGGGCCACGGCCAGGCGGCGGATGGCCACGGCCAGGTCGGCGGTGAAGCTGGGGTGGCCCCGCTGGTCGTCGACGAAGGCGAGCTCGGGCCGGTCGGCCAGCCGCAGCACGGTCTTGACCATGTTGGTGCCGTGCTCGCCGCACACCCACGAGGTGCGGACCACGGCGGCCCCGGGGGCGTGCGCCGCCACCTCGTGCTCGCCGCCCAGCTTGGACGCCCCGTACACCGACTGGGGGTTCGTGCGGTCCCACTCGACGTAGGGCCCCAGCTTCGTGCCGTCGAACACGTAGTCGGTCGACACGTAGACCAGGTGGGCGCCGGCCCGGCGGCTGGCGTCGGCCACCCACCGGGTGCCGAGGGCGTTGGTGCGGTAGGCGGTGTCGACCTCGGTCTCGCAGGCGTCGACCGCGGTGTAGGCCCCCGCGTGCAGCACGACGTCGGGCTCGATCGTCGTGATCGCCCCGTACACGGCGTCGCGGTCGCCCACGTCGAGGGTCGACCGGGTGGCGGCCACCACCTCGTCGCCGGACTCCTCGCAGTGGATCTGCAGGTCGCGGCCCAACTGGCCGCCGGCCCCGGTGATGAGGACCCGCATGCTCAGGCGGTCCCCGCCCGCTCCTTGAGGGGCCGCCACCACCACTCGTTGGCCCGGTACCAGGCCACGGTCTGCTCCAGCGCCTCGTCGAGGGTGCGCTGCTTGCGCCAGCCGAGGGCGGTGATCTTGGCGATGTCGACCGAGTAGCGGCGGTCGTGGCCGAGCCGGTCGGTGACGTAGTCGACCCGCTCCTCCCCCACCCCGAACAGGTCGAGCAGCTTGTCGACCAGCACCCGGTTGGGCGTCTCGTTGCCGGCGCCGATGTTGTAGATCTCGCCCGGGGCCCCGTCGGCCAGCACCAGGGCCACGCCGGCGCAGTGGTCGTCCACGTAGAGCCAGTCGCGCTCGTTGAGGCCGTCGCCGTACAGCGGGATCGACAGGCCGTCGATGAGGTTGGTGGTGAACAGGGGCAGGGCCTTCTCGGGGAACTGGTAGGGCCCGAAGTTGTTGGTGCACCGGGTGACCGTGACCGGCAGCGCGTAGGTGGCGTGGTACGAGAGGGCGATGAGGTCGGACCCGGCCTTGGACGCCGAGTAGGGCGACCGGGGCTCGAGCGGGTCGGTCTCGGCCGACGAGCCCTCCTCGACCGAGCCGTAGACCTCGTCGGTGCCGATGTGGATCACCCGGGGGACCTCGAGCCGGCGGGCGGTGTCCATCACCACGTTCGTGCCGAAGCAGTTGGTGTTGACGAAGTCGTCGGGCCCGGCGATCGACCGGTCGACGTGGCTCTCGGCCGCGAAGTGGACCACGGCGTCGTGGCCGGCCATCGCGTCCTCGAGCGTGCCCGGGTCGCAGATGTTGCCCTTGACGAAGCTGTAGCGGGGGTCGTCGTCGACGTCCTTCATGGTCGACAGGTTCCCGGCGTAGGTGAGGGCGTCGTAGACGGTGACCTCGTCGTCGGTGTTGGCGAGCACCCAGCGGACGTAGTTCGAGCCGATGAACCCGGCCCCGCCGGTGACGAACTGCTTCATGCGATCTCTCCTCGAAGGCGTGGCGGTCGGCTCAGCCGGTCCGCAACGAGACATAGGGCCGGCGCCCCTCGGGCAGGTCGGCGCGGCGGGGGTTGGTCTGGTCGCGGGCCGACAGCACGGGGTCGGCGACCCCCCAGTCGGCCCCGATGTCGGGGTCGTCCCACGCGACACCCAGTTCGTCGGCGGGGTTGTAGTAGCCGTCGACCAGGTAGGTGATGGTCATGTCGGTGACGGCGGCGAAGCCGTGGGCCACCCCCGGCGGGATGTAGACGCCCCGGTGGTCGTGGTCGACGGCCGGGGTCCCGGGGGCGCTGCCGAGATCGATGGTGAGGGTCTTGCCCTCGGTGGGGCCGCCCGCACGCAGGTCGTGGAGCACGACCCGGCACTGCCCGTAGGGCACGTACCAGAAGTCGGCCTGGTGCAGGTGGTAGTGGAGGCCCACCACGGCGCCCGCCTTGCGGTCGCCCCGGTTGCCCTGGACCATCTCGCGGCCGCCGGGGAACCACTGGCGCCGGTAGGTCTCGATGAAGATCCCCCGTTCGTCGCCGTGGATGTCCGGTTCGACGACGACGACGCCGTCGATGACGTCGGAGGGAACGATGGTGGCCACGGATGTGCTCCTCGCAGGTCGGGGGCCGGGGACGGTTCAGTGCAGCTCGACGACCGAGTCGTCGCCGAGCATCAGGCGCAGGGCCCGGGGGCGGCGGGGTGAGCGCGTCACCTCGACGTCACGCCCGATGAGGCTGTCGGTGAGCCGGGGCACGCCGGCGATGCGGCTGCCGGTGAGCACCACCGAGTGCTCGATCTCGGAGTCGACGATCTCGCAGCCGGCCGCCACCGAGCTGAACGGGCCCACGTAGCTGTTCACGATGCGGGTGCCGGCGCCGATGATGGCGGGGCCCAGCACCCTGCTGTCGACGATCTCGGCCCCGGCCTCGACGACCACCCGCCCCTCGATCAGGGAGTCGCCGGACACGTGTCCCTCGACCCGGGGCTCGAGCGTCTCGAGCACCAGCCGGTTGCACCGGAGCAGCGGGTCCTTCTTGCCGGTGTCGATCCACCAGCCCTCGAGCACCTCGTGGGTGACCCGGCGGCCGTGGTCGATGAGCCACTGGATGGCGTCGGTGATCTCGAGCTCGCCCCGCCACGACGGCTCGATGGCGGCGACGGCCTCGTGGATGTGCCGGTCGAACAGGTAGACGCCCACCAGCGCCAGGTCGGACGGCGGGTCCTCGGGCTTCTCCACCAGGCGGACCACCTCGCCGTCCGGCCCGAGGGCGGCCACCCCGAACTGGCGGGGGTCGTCGACCCGGGCCAGCAGGATCTGGGCGGCGGGGACGGCGGCGCTGTCCTCGCCCAGGCGGGGCGAGGCGGCCAGGGTGCGGGCGGCCTCGAACCCCTCGGTGAAGCCGACCAGGCCCTGCTGGAGCATGTTGTCGCCCAGGTACATCACGAAGTCGTCGTCGCCCAGGAACTCGCCGGCGATGCGCACGCAGTGGGCCAGGCCGAGGGGCTCGTCCTGGGGGATGTACGTGATCTCGATGCCCCACCGGGAGCCGTCGCCGACGGCGTCCACGACCTCGGGGCCCGTGCCGCCCACGATGATGCCGACCTGCTTGATCCCGGCCTCGACCATGTCCTCGATGCCGTAGAACAGGATCGGCTTGTTGGCGATGGGGACGAGCTGCTTGGCACTCGTGTGGGTGATGGGGCGCAGGCGCGTCCCCGCGCCGCCAGAGAGGATGAGACCTTTCACGGGAGAGACATTGTTGCAGGCTCGCGACGGCCGGGGCACAACCCCCCGCCGGCGGGGGCCGCGGCGTCAGGTGACGGGCAGCCCCAGGTCACGGGCGATGACCAGTCGCTGGATCTCGCTGGTGCCCTCGCCGATCTCCAGGATCTTGGCGTCGCGGTACTGCCGCGACACCGGGGTCTCGTCCATGAACCCGTAGCCGCCGAAGATCTGCGTGGCCATGCGGGTGGCGGTGACCGCCGACTCGGTGGCGTACAGCTTGGCCATGGCGGCCTGGCGGGTGAAGGGCCGGCCGGTGTCGCGCCGCCAGGCGGCCTGGTACGTGAGCAGGCCGGCGGTCTCGGCCATGACCGCCAGGTCGGAGCAGGCGAACGCCACGGCTTGGTACGACCCGATGGGCTTGCCGAAGGCCCGGCGCTCGCCGGCGTAGGCCACCGAGGCGTCGAGGCAGCAGCGGATGACTCCCACGGCCAGGGC
>DASXRH010000454.1:0-5491 GCA_036506715.1 Acidimicrobiales bacterium | reverse complement strand
GCCGAGATGGCCCGGGTGCTGCGGCCCGGCGGCGTGGCCGTGGTCGCCTGCGTGGGCGAGGGCCACCTGGCCGAGCTGCGCCAGATCCGCCACGAGGTGTTCGGGGAGCACTGGGCCGGCATCATCGACGACACCTTCGGCGCCTCGGCCGGCGCCCACGTGCTGCCGGCCTGCTTCGACGAGGTCGACTGGCGGCCGTATCTCGACCGCCTCGACTGCCGCGACCCCGACGACGTCGTCGCCTACCTGGCGTCGACGCCCCCGGTCGAGAACGCCACCGACGCCGAGCACCGCATGGTGGTCGAGGCCGTCCAGGCCCGCTTCGCCGCCGGCGGCGGCCACCTGCGGGTGAGCAAGGACACCGGCGTGTTCCTGTGCCGCGCACCCCGCGCCCGGCGCTGAGCCGGGACGCGACTGGGGGCGGCGCCCCAGCAACGCCGCCCCCAGGTGGACCGTCCTGCTGACGCAGACGGCGATCCGGGTGATCGATTGTCAGGAGATCAGCTCAGTCCCAGCTTGCTCGAGCAGGCGGGCCAGGCGCCCCAGCCGGAACGGGCCTGAAGCCGCTGACCCATCAGGATCTGGGTCTCACGGGAGGCGTCGCTCGGCAGGCCCTCGCCGCCCACGGAGCGCCACGTGCTGGCCGAGAACTGCAGGCCGCCGTAGTACCCGTTGCCGCTGTTGATGGACCAGTTGCCGCCCGACTCGCAGTCCGCCAGGGCATCCCACGTGGCGTAGCTCGACGGGTCGCCGAAGCCGCCGCCGCTGTCGGGCGGGGCCGGATCGGTGCTCGGCGTCTCGGTGGTGGTGGGCCGCTGGGTCGTGCTCGGCGCCTCGGTGGTGGGAGGCGGCGGCGGCTCAGTGGGAGGGGGCGGCGGGGCGGTCGTCGTGGTCGTGCGCAGCGACTCGGCCCCCTGGGCCTTGGCTGCGTCCACCATCGACGCCGAACGCCGCAGTGCGATCAGGGATGTCTGCGACCCGGCGGCCGCCTCGACACGGTCGTTGCTGCCGCCGCCATCGGGAACGATGACGTTGGCCAGCAGCACCGGCCCGACCAGCAGGGCCATACCGGCGACACCGCCGATGATCGCCCGGCGGGCCGTCGTGCGGCGCGACGAGTCGTCGGTACTGGGAGGGTGATCAGTCCGCTCCGACATGGGGGGTCGTCTCCTTCCGTCGGCGCGCGCGTCAAGGGCTTCAGATGAGGGGGGAAAGGCAACCAGGGGCGCCCCAGCGCGTGCCGTCCAATGTGGTTGGTGCAAGGAGTCTGTCACGATCGCAATGATTCCGCAACGTTCAGTGGCCAACGTGGACCGCGCGTGGTTCCCCCAGCGATGATCCCAGCAGCCTGACCCGGGACACCGTAGACGGCCCGCGGGGGGTCGTGCAGCACCCCACCGCCGCAAGAATCTGACGGTGTGTCAGATCGTGTGGAAGACTGCTCCGGTCCTGCTCAGGAAGGGAGTCGTCGTGACGGAGAGCACCGCCCGTGCCACGGAAACCGGTCGGCCCGCACCGCTGGCCGGCGTCCGCATCGTCGAGTGCTCGATGCTCGGTCCGGGGGCCATCACGACCCACCTCGCCGATCTGGGCGCGGATGTGATCAAGGTCGAACCGCCGACGGGTGACTACGTCCGCGAGATGACGTGGCCCATCGTCGACGGCGTGTCGCTGATGCACCTCCACATCAGCCGCGGCAAGCGCTCGATCACCCTCGATCTGCACACCGAGGAGGGGAGGGCCACGTTCGTGGAACTCGTACGCGGCGCCGACGCCGTCGTCGAGGCGATGCGTCCGGGCGGGCTCGAGCGCCGCGGCGTCGGCTACGAGGCGCTGCGCGAGGTCAACCCGGCGCTGGTGTTCATCACCATCTCGGGCTATGGCATGACGGGCCCCTACAAGGACATGCCGAGCCACGGCGTCGCCTACGACACGTGGGCCGGACTGGTGAACCCCGACATCGACGACGAGGGCTTCGCCTACATCCCCGAGCACCCCTCGATGGGCATCCACGCCGGACCTCTGTTCGGGGCCCTCGGCATCCTCGCCGGCGTGGTGCGGGCCCGGGCCACCGGCGAGGGCTGCCGCATGGAGATCGCCCAGTCGGACGCCGCCGCCGCCATGGACTGGTACCGCAGCGAGAGCTGGAAGGCCTACGAGCGCCCCCAGAGCGAGGTGACCGGCAACAAGTCGGACGGCTACGAGCGCCGCGCCCCAGGCACGGCGGGCATGCGCCACGGCGTGCGCTACCAGATCTACGCGTCGAAGGACGGGTACGTGCTGTTCCAGGCGTCGGAGCGGGAGTTCTGGAAGAACTTCTGCGAGGGCGTCGACCGGGTCGACCTGTTCGAGCGGTGGCCCGGCGCCCGCATCGCCGATCACGCCCCCGGCAACCGGGAGTTGCAGGCCGTGCTGCGGGACATCTTCGCCGCCCGCACCACCGCCGAGTGGATCGCCTTCGGTGACGAGCACAACACGCCCATCGCCCCGGTCAACACGCCCCGGACGCTGGCCGACGACCCCCAGTTCCAGGACCGGCTGCCGTTCCTCTCCCGGGACGAGCTGGGGACCGAACAACTGCCGTCGCCCATCAAGCTGCTGGGCGAGGAGCTGCCGGTGCCGGCGAAGGCGCCGACGGCGGGGCAGCACACCGACGAGATCCTGCGCGAGGTGCTGGGCTACGACGACGCCAGGGTGGCAGCGCTGCGGAAGGCCGGCGCCCTCGGCTGACACCGGAGCGCACGCCGGTGGCCGGGAGGCCGTCGGTAAGGTGCGACGATGCGCGCCCGCCACGCCCGCGGGGCCGGCATCGCCCTCGTGGCGGCGCTGGCGGCCACCCAGGTCGGGGCCGTGGCGCTGCACGCGCTGCGGGGCGAGCCGGGCGTCACCGGCGGGGCCGTCGCCGCCGTGCCGGCCCTGCTGCGGGCGCCGACGCCCGCGCCCCGGGACGTGGCCGCCTACGGCGGCGTGGGCGCCTGGGTCGACCTGTACGACCTGGCCGACGGGACCGTGACCCCGGCAGCCGTCGCGACCATGGCCCGATCGGGGGTGCGCACGCTGTACCTGCAGGCGGCCCGGGACGACGGCGCCGGCCGGCCCGAGCTGACGGCCCCGGACCTGCAGGCCCGGTTCCTGGTGGCCGCCCACCGGGAGGGTCTGCGGGTGGTGGGGTGGTACGTGCCCCGGTTCGGCGACGTCGACCGCGACCTGGCCCACCTGCGGGCCATCGCCGGGTTCGGCGCCCTCGGCCACCGCTTCGACGGCGTGGCCGTCGACATCGAGATGACCGACACGGTGACCGACGACGCCGCGCGCTCGGCCCGGCTGGTCGAGCTGTCGCGGGGCCTGCGCTCGAGCGCCGGCAGCGACGCCGTCGGGGCCATCGTCATGCCGCCCGTGCAGCTGGAGGTGGTCAACCCGGCGTTCTGGCCCGGGTTCCCGTGGCGGGACATCGCCCCCCTCTACGACGTGTGGCTGCCGATGGGGTACTGGACCGAGCGCACCGTCGCCTCGGGCTACCGCGACCCGGCCCGATACACCGCCGAGAACCTGACCCGCCTGCGCAGCGACGTCGGCGCCGATGCCCCCGTGCACATGATCGGCGGCCTGGGGGAGGGCACCGGGGTGGCCGAGGTCGACGCTTTCGTCGGGGCGCTGCGGGTCGGGGGCGGCCACGTGATCGGGGCGTCGCTCTACGACTGGGCCACGCTCGCTCCGGACGCCCGCGACCGGTTGGCGGGAGCCTTCGGGGGCTGACCGCCGGGCCGCCGCGGCGGCGGGCGGGCCGGGCGAACCGGGGGGCGTCGGGGTGGTCGCCGTCACGCCGACCACACCCGCTCGACCACCTGGTCGACCGCGGCCGCCAGCGGTTCGGCCAGCAGGCTGTGGACCGCGGCCCGCAGGTCGTCGGGCTGCGGGAACCCGGAGAGGACCCAGCGGGCCCACATGCCGTCGTCCATCCACGCCGCCAGCCGGGGCGTCAGGTCGAGCCAGGGCATGCGGATGACCTGGGGCTCGGACCGGATCCGGGGCCACGGCCAGGCCTCGGCGAGCCCGGTGGCCGCCGCCCTCAGGGCGCCCGGCCCGGTGGGCAGCGTGGCCAGCACCGGCACCGCCGCCGGGTCGAGGAGCGCCACCGCCGGGTGCAGGCCGACGAGCCGCCGCCAGGCCGTCGGACCGCTGCGGGAGGCGCCGCTGGTTGTCGTCTCGACGATGCGGTCGAGCCAGGCCAGGGCCCACAGGCCCTCGGTCGAGTCGGGCGGGGGCGCCGTCGGCAGGCCGAGCGTGCGCCGGCAGGCGTCGGCCACCAGACCCTCGGGCCGGCCCGGGAGCGCGCGGACCCCCTGGTCGGTGCGTAGCAGGCCGGCGGCCGATCCCTCGCGGTCGATCAGCACCGTCACGTTGACCGGCGGCTCGTCGGTGCGGCCCTGTATGCGGCCCCACCGGTCGACCTGGTGGCTCCAGCCCCGGCACGACACGCCCACCGCCCGCCAGTGGGGCGGGGCCACGAACCGGAACAGCATGTCGAGCGGGTGGGCGCCGTCGAGCGGGAACCAGGCCAGGGTCGAGCGGCCGTCGATGACCGTCACCCGCAGGATGGCGTCCTCGACCTTGGCCTCGGCCATGTCGGCCGCCGCCAGCTCGACCAGGGTCGCGAGGGGGGCGTCGGCGTCGACCGCCGGGAACCAGGCCGAGGGCGGCGGTTCGGCCGCGCCGGAGGACGGCCCGGCCGGGCGCGGTGACGCCGGTGGCGCAGGCGACGACGGCGCAGCAGGCGGTTCGGACGGCGGATCGGGGTGATCGGCGGCGTGGGGCGACGGCTTGTCGGGCGGCTGCCGCCAGTCGGGCGGCTCGGCCGAGCACCTGGTGCCGGAGACGACTGGCCCCGGTGACGAGGGCGCGGGCGGCCCGCCGGGCAACGGGAGCGAGTCGTCGGGTGAGTGGACGTGCGTGGGCGGCGAGAACGGGCACATTGATGCCTCCGGGCAAGAGATGACCACCGTGTTTGCGGTGGCCACAGGTGCCGGAGGCAGCCGGCCGGGAGACCACGAACCCGTTGGCGGCGAGATTACGGAGGGGGTGTGACAGTTATCGTCGGGGGCGGAGGAGAAGCTCCGGCGAGGCCGGTGGGGACGGCGCCGATCCGGTCGACGAACCTGGTCACGCCCGGTCGACGGCGCTCCGTGAGCTGGCGGGCCAGGCGGGCGTCGCTGGCCACGTAGGCGTCGAGGACCTCGCGGGAGAGCTCGTGGATGCGCTCGCGGTCGACCTCGATCGGGACCAGGCCCACGAGCCGGGCGATCACCTTGAGGGAGCAGGAGATGCCCAGCACCCGGCCCACGTCGCTCCGGTACATCCGGTAGGCGTCGACGTGGCCGTGGGCGTACCAGCCGGCACGGTAGGCGGACTGGTGGCCGCGCAGGGGCCCGCGACCGAGGACGACCGTGGGGTCGGGGACCAGGCGCAGGCCCAGCGGCATCCCCAGCGCGCC
>DASXRH010000453.1:0-4420 GCA_036506715.1 Acidimicrobiales bacterium | reverse complement strand
GGCGGCCGTGGCCATGTCGGCCCCCAGGTCGACCTCGACCTCGACGTAGGTGGGCTCGTTGCCCGGGTTGCGGACGTCGATCTCGTCGCGCAACCCCAGGTCGAGCGTGCGCCGGCGCACGACGATGGGCCCGGGTCCGGGTCCGGGCCCCCCGCCGGCCTCGGCGGGGGCGGCGCGGGCGGCCCGGCTCACGAAGGTCGCGGCCGCCGGGTCGTCGAGCACGTGGTCGACGGCCGCGGGGGCCCGGCCGTTGACCCGCAGGACGCAGCGGGACAGCACCCGCCGGTCGGCCACGTACAGCCCCGCGGCCCCCGCGGTGCGAGCGCCGTCGAGGTCGCCGTCACCGGCCGAGATGCAGAAGGAGGGACCCTCGACGAGCGTCACGAGACCGCCCGGAGTCGCCACCGACGAGAGCATCGTCCGGACCCTATCCCCGTCCTTCGCCGACGGGACAGGTATTTCTCCTATCCGCGTAGTGCGAATACACTGGACCCCATGCCGGCCACGCCGCTGTTCCAGATCGAGGACCTGCACGTCCGCGTCGTCGGCGCCGACAGCGGCAACGGGGCCGGCGCGGAGATCCTCCGGGGCGTCGACCTCACGGTGGGTGCGGGCGAGCTCCACGCCCTCATGGGGCCCAACGGCTCGGGCAAGTCCACCCTGGCCAACACCCTGCTCGGCAGCCCCGAGTACGAGGTCACCCGCGGTCGCATCCTGTTCCGGGGCGATGACATCACCGCGTGGGACACCGACGTGCGGGCCAAGGCCGGCGTGTTCCTCGCCTTCCAGTACCCCCAGACCATCCCGGGCGTCTCGGTCATCAACTTCCTGCGCCAGGCCCTGTCGGCCCGCAAGGGCATCGACCTCTCGGTCCTCGAGCTGCGCCTCGCGATCATGGAGTGGATGCAGCGGCTCGACATGGACCCGTCCTTCGCCGACCGCTACCTCAACGAGGGCTTCTCGGGCGGCGAGAAGAAGCGCAACGAGATCCTGCAGATGGCCATCCTCGAACCCGAGCTCGCCGTGCTCGATGAGACCGACTCGGGCCTCGACATCGACGCGCTCAAGGTGGTCGCCCGGGGTGTCGATGAGGTGCGCAGGGATCGCCCCGAGCTGGGCGTCCTGACCATCACCCACTACCAGCGACTGCTGAACTACCTGCAACCCGACCGGGTCCACATCCTGATCGACGGCCGCATCGTCGACAGCGGGGGCCCGGAGCTGGCCGAGCGGCTCGAGCGGGAGGGCTACGAGAGCTGGCGGACCCCGGCAGAGGTGACAACGACGTGACCCCCACCGCCACCGCTCCGCTCGACGTCGAGCGGATCAAGAAGGACTTCCCCATCCTCGAACGGGTCGTGCGCGGCCGCCGCCTGGTCTACCTCGACTCGGCCAACACCTCGCAGAAGCCCCGCTCGGTGCTCGACGCGCTCGACCGCTACTACGAGCAGTACAACGCCAACGTGCACCGGGGCACCTACCTCATCGCCGAGGAGGCCACCGCCGCCCTCGAGGGCGCCCGGGCCAAGGTGGCCCGGTTCATCGGCGCCGGCTCGGGCCGCGAGGTGGTGTTCACCAAGAACGCCACCGAGGCGCTCAACCTGGTGGCCAAGGCCTGGGGCCGGGCCAACCTGCGGGCCGGCGACCCCGTCGTCATCACCGAGCTCGAGCACCACGCCAACATCGTCCCCTGGCACCAGCTGGTGGCCGAGCTCGGCGTCGAGCTGCGGTGGATCCCGGTGGGCGCCGACGGCCACCTCGACCTCACCGACCTCGACCGGTTGGTCGACGGGGCCAAGGTCGTCTCGTTCGCCGCCATGTCCAACGTGCTGGGCACGCTCAACCCGGTCGAGCGGCTGGTCGCCGCCGCCCACGACGCCGGCGCCATCGCCGTGGTCGACGCCAGCCAGTACGTGCCCCACATCGCCACCGACGTGGGCGCGTGGGGCGCCGACTTCGCCGCCTTCACCGGCCACAAGATGTGCGGCCCCACCGGCATCGGTGTGCTGTGGGGCACCGAGGCCATCCTCGACGCCACGCCCCCCTTCCTGACCGGCGGCGAGATGATCCTCAACGTCACCAAGGAGGGGTTCACCCCCAACGAGCTGCCGTGGAAGTTCGAGGCCGGCACCCCGCCCATCGCCGAGGCGGTGGGGCTGGGGGCGGCCGTCGACTACCTGTCGGGGCTGGGGATGGACGCCGTGCGCCGCCACGAGGTGGCCCTCACCGGCTACGCCCTGCGCACGCTGTCCGAGCGGTTCGGCGACGACCTGGTGGTCCACGGGCCGTCCGAGCCGGCCGAGCGGGGCGGGGTGCTGTCGTTCAGCTACCGCGACCTGCACCCCCACGACCTCACCCAGGTGTTCGACGAGCACGGCGTGTGCGTGCGGGCCGGGCACCACTGCGCCAAGCCGCTCATGCGCGAGCTGGGGGTGGCCGCCACCGCCCGGGCCTCGCTGTACGTCTACAACGACGAGGCCGACGTCGACGCCCTGGCCGACGCCATCGACGCCGCCGCCGACTTCTTCGGGTTCTGAACACCGCCGATAGGATCGCGACCCGCATGCCCGGCCTCGAAGACCTCTACCGAGAGATCATCCTCGACCACTACCGCAACCCGCGGAACCGGGGTGAGCTCTCCGCCCCCCCCGCCACCCGGGTCGAGGGGTTCAACCCACTGTGCGGCGACGAGATCGTCCTGTACCTCGACGTCGAGGACGATGTCGTCCGCGACATCCGCATCGGCGGCCAGGGGTGCTCGATCAGCCAGTCGTCGGCGTCGATGATGTCGTCGGCGGTCAAGGGTCGCTCCCTCGACGAGATCCGGGCCCTGTCCCGGGCGTTCAAGGGGATGATGTCCATCCACGAGCAGGCGCTCGACGGCAACGGCGAGCGCCCCGACGGCTCGGCGGCCGACGACGCCGACGACGACGCCGAGGTCAAGTTGGGCGACCTCGAGGCGCTGCGGGGCGTGGTCAAGTTCCCGGTGCGCATCAAGTGCGCCACCCTGTCCTGGAACACCCTGCTCCAGGGCCTCGACGAAGCCGGCTGACCCCCGGGGGGTCGGGGGCTACTCCCCCAGGGCCTTGTTGATGGCGGCCGCCAGCTCGAAGCAGGTGTCGCTGATGCCGCCCTCGGCGTGGTTGGTGATGTCGATCACCACCCGGTTCCAGCTGTTGGACCAGTCGGGGTGGTGGTTGAGCTTCTCGGCCTCCAGGGCCACCATCGTCATGAACCCGAAGGCCTCGATGAAGTTGCGGAACTCGATCTCGCGGTGCAGCGCCCCGCTGGCGATGCCCCAGCCGGGGGCGTCTGCCAGACGGGCCTCGGCGTCGTCGTGGGTGAGGCGGGTCATGGACCCATTCTTCCCTCCGGCGACGGCCCTGACCCGCCAGTAGTGGGCGCACGTGATTTCCCCGAGCGCCCACTAGTGTCGGCGGGCGATGGGGGCTGACACTCGCGAGGTCGCCAAGCTGTTCGCCGACGCCGTCGGGGCCGACGCCGTCCTCGCCGGGGATGCAGTCGGCGAGGACTACACCCACGACGAGGCGCTCACCGCCACCCCCGTCCGCCCGCTGGCCGTGGTCAGGCCGGCGGACACCGCGCAGGTGGCGGCGATCCTGCGGGTCGCCGACGAGCACCGGGTGCCGGTCACCGCCCGCGGGGCCGGCACCGGGCTGTCCGGGGCCTGCATCCCCCGGCCCGACGGCATCGTCGTGTCGTTCGAGCGCATGCGCCGCGTGGTCGAGATCGACACCGAGAACTTCGTGGCCGTCGTCCAGCCGGGGGTGCAGCTCGACGAGCTCGACGCCGCCCTGGCCCCCCACGGGCTCGTCTACCCGGTGTTCCCCGGCGAGTACAGCTCCAGCCTCGGCGGCAACGTGAACACCAACGCCGGCGGCATGCGGGCGGTCAAGTACGGCGTCACCCGCCACCACGTGCTGGGGCTGGAGGCGGTGCTGCCCTCGGGCGAGGTGATCCGCTCGGGGGGCAAGATCGTCAAGGTCTCCACCGGCTACGACCTGACCCAGCTGGTCATCGGGTCGGAGGGCACGCTCGCGCTCGTCACCGAGGCGACGCTCAAGCTCTACCCGCGGGCGCCCCACCAGTCGACCGTGCTGGCCCCGTTCCGCACCCTCGACGAGGTCACCGCGGCGGTGCCCGCCATCGTGCGCAGCGGCGTGGGCCCGCTCATGCTCGAGTACATCGACATGCTGACCATGGCGGCCGCCACCGCCCACGTCGGCCTGGACCTCGGCATCCCCGACGACGTGCGGGAGGCCGCGCTCGCCTACCTGGTGGTGGCGCTGGAGAGCACGCACGCCGACCGCCTCGAGGCCGACACCCACGCCGTCGCCACCCAGCTGGCCGACCTGGGCGCCATCGACGTCTACGTGCTGCCGCCCGCCGCCGCCACCCA
>DASXRH010000452.1:0-2160 GCA_036506715.1 Acidimicrobiales bacterium | reverse complement strand
GTTCCCCGAGAGCCGCATCACCGACATCACGTCGCGGGCCGGCGTGGCGAGCGGCACCTTCTACACCTACTTCGACTCCAAGGAAGAGATCTTCCGCGAGGTGGCGGCCGAGGTGCTCGACCAGATGTCGGCGGCGCCCCGGCGCGACCCCGACAACACCGAGGGCGACCTCATCCGCGACATCGAGTACGCCAGCCGCCAGTACTTCCTGGCCTGCGTGCGCAACTCGGGCATCGTGACGTCCATCGAGCAGGTGGCCCCGGGCGACAAGGAGGTGGCCGCCGCCCGGCGGGGCACGATCATCCAGAACGTCAAGCGGGGCGAGCGCTGGATCCGGCGACTGCAGGAGGCCGGCATCTGCGACGACATCGACCCGTGGACCACCGCGATGGCGCTGCACACGATGAACGTCCGCCTGGCCTACGACCACCTGCTGCCCCACGGCGGCCAGGCCGAGGCCGACGTCGACGACCTGGCCCGGGCGGTCACCCGCATCTGGGCCCGCACCGTCGGCCTCGAGCGGGTCGAGGCCGGCCCGCCCCGGTCCGGCGACGGCACCGGCGGGTAGCCTGAGGCCCTGACGGGAGGGGCCATGGCAGAGGCATCGTTCGAGTTCGGTGGCGTCAACCACCTCGCGCTGGTGTGCCGCGACATGCAGCGCACGGTCGACTTCTACTCCGGCGTCCTGGGCATGCCGCTCGTCAAGACGATCGAGCTGCCCATGGGCATGGGCCAGCACTTCTTCTTCGACTGCGGCGGTGGCGACTGCCTGGCGTTCTTCTGGTTCCCCGACGCGCCCGAGCCGGCGCCCGGCGTGTCGGCCCCCAAGGGCCGCCCCGACCAGGCCGAGCTGACCAGCGCCATCGGCTCGATGAACCACGTCGCCTTCAGCGTGCCGGCCGAGCGCATCGTCGACTACCGCGAGCGGCTCGTCGCCGCCGGCGTGCCCTGCACCGAGGTGGCCAACCACGACGACAGCGAGTACGGGCTCAGCAAGGAGATGCACCCGGGCGTGTTCGTGCGCTCGGTCTACTTCCAGGACCCCGACGGCATCCTCCTCGAGTTCGCGGCGTGGACCCGCCCGCTCGGTCCCGGCGACGTCCACCACACGCCCGCCCGGGCGGTGGGCGAGGCGTCGCCGGCCACCTGAGGCCGGGGGCCAGCCTGACCGCGGGTCCGTCCGGGGTAGGCGCCGGCGACGCTACGTGGTATCACCACTACGAGGGTCCCTGTGACATGTGCCACAGGGCCGAGTGGAGGGGGAGGACATGAGAGCACGCCCAATCGTGGCCGCGGCGGCCCTGGTGGCCGTCGTGGTCAGCTCGGCGATCACGGGCCCTGCCGCCGGGGCCGCGCCCGCGCAGGCCGCCCCGGCGAAGGATCCCGTCATCGTGGTGAACGGTCTGTTCGGGGTGGGCATCGCCTACGCCCCGCTGGTCGCCCGGCTGCAAGCCGACGGCTACCGGACGTGGGACTTCGAGCTGCCCACCCTCGGGACCCAGGACATCCGGCGCTCGGCCGAGGCGCTGGCCGCCTTCGCCGACGGCGTGCGGGCCCAGACCGGAGCGGCCAAGGTCGACCTGGTCGCCCACTCGGAGGGCGGCCTCGTGTCCCGTGCCTACGTGAAGTGGTACGGCGGCGCCGCCGAGGTCGACAGCCTCATCAGCCTGGGCACGCCCAACTACGGGACCGTGGCCGCCAACATCATCCGGGTCTTCACCCTCGGCACCTGCGTCGGCGTGACCGCGTGCGAGCAGATGACGATCGGGTCGAGCTTCCTGGCCGACCTCAACACCGGCGACGACAGCATCGGCGCGGTCACGTACACCAACCTCGTGACCGTGTTCGACGAGCTGGTGCAGCCGTACACGAACAGCTACCTGGCGGCCGGCGACGGCAACATCACCAACCGGTCGCTCCAGTCGCAGTGCTGGGCCCGGGTGGTGGGCCACCTCGGGCTCATCGTGGACGGCGCCGTCTACAGCGGGGTGGCCGACGCGCTGGCGAAGCGGTCGATCGGCTTCGACTGCTGGGCCCTGTAGACCCGGTGGACGCCTGCCGGGTCAGGTGCCCGGCAGGCGCACCACCGTGATGAAGAACTCGTCGATCTGCCGGATCACCTCGACGAACCGGTCGAAGTCGACCGGCTTGGTCACGTAC
>DASXRH010000451.1:0-3404 GCA_036506715.1 Acidimicrobiales bacterium | reverse complement strand
CCGTTGACCGGGAGATGGCGCCCGCTCGCCTCCGCGTGGGCCCGGGCCACCCGGGTCAGCAGCCGGGCGTGAGGGCCGAGCAGGTCCTCGGCGGCGGCGATCTCGAACAGCCGGGCCGTGCGGGGATCCTCCCGCCGGTGGACCGGGTGGCCGAGCCCGGGGACCCGCAGGCCGTCGGCCACCCGCGCGGCGACGGCCCCGCGGGCCACCTCGTCGAGCGCGGCGTCGTCGACGGCGCCGCCGTGGGCCGCGAGCGCGTCGGCCAGGAACTGGGCGGTGTCGCCCGCCGGCCCGAGGAACACGCTGCCCGCGCCGAGCAGCCCGGCGGCGACCGCGCCCTGGATCGCCTCGGGGGCGCCGGTGTAGGTGAGCCGGGCGGCCAGCGCGCTGGGGGTCAGCCCGTGGTCGGCCAGCGACACGAGCACGGCGTCGAGGACGCGGCGCTCGCCCTCGCTCGGCTCCCGCCGGGTGAGCAGCAGGAACGTCAGGTCGGTCAGCGACAGCCGGCCCATGATCTCGCTCGGCAGGTCGCGGCCGGCGAGCGTGATGCTGTCCGGGGTGGACGAGCCGATCCAGCTGTGCAGCGGGGTGGGGGTGTCAGCCAGGGCGGGGACCTCCGTCCACGTCGACCTCCGCGGCCGTCCGGTCGACCGGCAGCCGGTGCTTGGCCAGGCGGCCGGTCGGGGTGTGCGGCAGGTCGGCGACGACCTCGTAGTAGCGCGGGACCTTGTAGCGCGTGAGCTGGCCGTGAAGGTAGGCGGCGAGCTCGGCGACGTCGATCTCCCGGCCGGCTGCGGGCACCAGGAACGCCTTCACCTCCTCCTCCGACAGGTCGGAGGGCACGCCGATCACCGCGGCCTCGGCCACGTCGGGGTGGCGCTCGGCCGCGGCCTCGACCTCGGTGGGCGACAGGTTCTCGCCCCGCCGGCGGATCACCTCCTTGCGCCGGCCGACGAAGGTGTACGTTCCGTCGCCGTTGGCGTGGACGAGGTCGCCGGTCCGCAGCCAGCCGTCCACGATCACCTCGGCCGTGCGCTCGGGCATCCCGTAGTAGCCGGCCATGATGGCCGGGTTGCGCAGCTCCAGCTCGCCCACGCCCGCGTCGTCGGGCTCGTGGATGCGGGCGTCGTTGACGTGGCCCAGATCCGGGTGCTGGCGGGCAGCGCCGAGCGTGCCGAACGGCCGCGTGCCGCGCGGCCAGATCAGCCCGTAGGGCGATTCGGACAGCGCGTAGCCGCACACGATCTCCAGGCCGAACCGGGCCTCGATGGCCTCCTGGCGGGCCCGCTCGGGCGAGGGCCCCGTGTAGCAGAGGCGCAGCGGCGTGTCGGCGTCGTCGGGCCGCTCGGGCTGGCGCATCAGGATCTCGAGCATGGCGCCGATGGCGTTGAACTCGGTCGCCTCGTAGCGGCGGGCCGCGTCGAGGAACGAGCCGGCCGAGAAGCCGGGCAGCAGCACGAGGCTGGCCCGGGCCGCCACCGATCCGAGCGTGGAGTAGGCGGGGGCGTTGATGTGGAACAGCGGGAGCGCCGTCATCAGGCGGTCGTCGGCCGTCAGCCCCATCCACCATGGGAACCCCTCCCCCGCCATGACGTAGGCCCGGTGGGTCTGCATGACGAGCTTGGACCCGCCGGTCGTCCCCGAGGTCGGGATCATCACCGCCACCGCCCCGGGGTCGACGTTCGCCGGGCCCCGCCCGTCCGGCTCGGCGGTGAACACGTCGGCGACGTCCACGATCGGCGCGGCGGCGCCGACCTCGGCCACCGCCGCCGCCACCGCCGGGCGCAGGTCGGCGTCGGTCACGATCACCGCCGGCTCGACCTGGCGCACGAACCCGGCCAGCTCGGCCGGCGACGAGCGGGGATCGACGGGCACCTGCACGGCGCCGGCCTCCATGAGGCCGAGCCACAGGAGCAGGAACTCCGGCGTGCTGCGGGCGGTGACGAGGGCCCGGTCGCCCGGCGTCAGCCCGGACGCGCGGCACCACGCGGCGGCCCGCTCGATGCGCCCGAGCGCGCCGGCGTAGGTGAGCGTCTCGTCGCCGGCCACCAGCCACGTCGCCGTGGGGGCGTCGTCGACCGCCCCGCGGAACAGGCCGGGGATCGTCCGCCGGGCGGCCGGAGCCGGCACTCAGATCGGGAAGAACAGCGCCCGGAAGCGCCCGGCGAGCTCGCGGTCGCCCCGGACGGTGCCGCCGTTCATCCGGGCGTAGCCGGTGAGCACCAGCGTGGCCGGGTCGAACTCGAGCACCGCCGGGCAGTCGCTCACGTCCCCGGGCGCGAACTGCATGCCCTCGGAGGACACGTCGCAGCGCATCTCGCCGCCGTTGTGCCCCGAGGTGCGGACGCCGACCGTGAACGGCTCGTCCACCCCCGACACGTCGGCCGTGGCCTGCCACAGGATGAAGATCACCGGCACCAGCAGGTCGGCGGCATCGCCCCCGAGCCCGTGGGGCTGCCCGATGCCCTCCCGGATGTCCCAGGCGTGCACGGCGTAGTCCACGAGCTGGAACACGGGGTAGAACATCGCCGGCAGCGGCCCCATGTAGTTGTGGGGCACGGTCAGGCCGGTCCAGTCCTCGGGCGTGAGGTCGGCGAAGACGCCCATCATGCGGTCGGCGTCGTCCCGCAGGCGGTCCAGCAGCTCCTCCCGGGGCACCTTGCGCAGCGCCCGGGCCCCGGCGTCGACCAGCTCGGACATCGGCACCAGGCCGTGGGGCTCGGGTCCGGCGCCCCCCTGGCGGCCGATGTCGAAGTTCGGCAGGTAGCCCTCGGTCGTGTCGACCAGGTGGCCGATCACGTCCCGCACCTCCCACCGCTCGCAGGCGGTCGGCGCCTGCCAGCGCTCGGGATCGGCGGTCAGGGCGAAGATGTCGTCCATCTCCTGCTGCAGGACGCCGAGCAGGCGCTCCTTGGCCGCCGGGTCCATGAAGTTCCAGGACGGATCCGTCATCGCGTCCCCCCTTTGGTTGTCACGGCAAGGTTCGCGCAAGGAACGCCGCCCTGCTCGGCCGCCACGCACCGCGGCGGATGGAGCCGCCGTGCGTGTGCCGCCGGCTCCGCTGGGTAGTGTCACGGGGTACCGAGCCGCATCGGCACGCGGGCACCGGAAGGGGGATCTTCCATGTGGATCCAGCGCAACCGCCTCGCCCTCGGGGCCCTCGCCGTCCTGCTGGCGGCGGTGTCGATCCCGGCCGGCGCAGCCGTGGCGGCGCCGGGCGGCGCGACGGCGGCCGCCGCCCTGCCGACGACGATCCCGCTCCCCGACGGCTTCGGGCCCGAGGGCATCGCCATCGGCGGCAGGCCCGTCGCCTACTTCGGTTCCACTGTCGACGGATCGATCTACCAGGCCAACCTGGTCGACGGGCGGGGCGAGATCATCAGCGAGGGACCCGGCACGCCCTC
>DASXRH010000450.1:0-2160 GCA_036506715.1 Acidimicrobiales bacterium | reverse complement strand
GCACGTGCCGGTGGCGCTGGCCTGCCTGGAGGCCGGCAAGCACGTCATCGTCGAGAAGCCGCTGGCCACGTCCGTCGACGACGGCCGCAAGCTGGTCGAGGTGGCCCGCGACGCCGGCCTCGTCCTCATGTGCGACCACACCTACTGCTACACGCCGACCGTGGGCCGCATCCGCGACATGGTGGCGGCCGGCGACCTGGGCGACATCCAGTACGTCGACTCGATCCGCATCAACCTCGGCCTCGTGCAGCCCGACGTCGACGTGTTCTGGGACCTGGCGCCCCACGACCTGTCGATCCTGGACCACGTGCTGCCCGCCGGGGCCCGGCCGGTGGCGGTGGCCGCCCACGGCGCCGACCCCATCGGGGCCGGGCGGGCCTGCGTCGGCTACCTGACCATGCCGCTGGCCAACGGCGGCATGGCCCACGTCAACGTCAACTGGCTCAGCCCCACCAAGGTGCGCACGATGCACGTGGGTGGCTCGCGCCGCATGGTGGTGTGGGACGACATGCACCCGGCCCAGCGCCTCATGGTCCACGACCGGGGCGTCGAGCTGACCGGGGCCATGAACGTCGAGGCCCGGCGCGACACCCTCATCTCCTACCGCGTCGGCGACATGGTGGCCCCCGCGCTGCCCGAGGCCGAGGCGCTGGGCGGCGTGATCCGCGAAGTGATCGCCGCCGTGCGCGAGGGCCGGCCCGCCGCCACCAGCGGCGAGTCCGGGCTGTGGGTCCTCCAGGTGCTCGACGCCGTGGGCCGCAGCCTCGACCGGGGCGGCGCCCTGGTGGCGCTGCCCACCTGACAACACGTCCGCGAGACAGAGAACCCGCTCCCGCACCGACCCGCGACTCGGCCGAGGAGGCCCCGTGACCGAACTCTCCCCCCAGTTCGCTGCGTCCAGCCTGGACGGCGCGCGCGTGCTGATCACCGGCGGCGCCGGCATGATCGGCTCCACCATCGCCGACCAGCTGGCCCGCACCACCGACGTCGACATCGTCGTGCTCGACAACTTCGTGCGGGGCCGGCGGGCCAACCTGGCCTCGGCCGAGGCCACCGGCAAGGTCGAGGTGATCGTCGGCGACATCCGCGACCGCGAGACGGTGGCCAAGGCGGCCAGCGGGGTGGACGTCGTGTTCCACCAGGCCGCGATCCGCATCACCCAGTGCGCCGAGGAGCCCCGGCTGGCGCTCGAGGTGCTGGTGGACGGCACCTTCAACGTCATCGAGGCGGCGGTCGACGCCGGGGTCCGCAAGGTCGTCTCGGCCTCGTCGGCCTCGGTGTACGGCCTGGCCGAGGAGTTCCCCACCACCGAGCACCAGCACCCCTACGGCAACCGCACCCTGTACGGGGCGGCCAAGGCCTTCAACGAGGGGCTGCTCCGCAGCTTCAACGACATGGCCGGGCTCGACTACGTGGGCCTGCGCTATTTCAACGTCTACGGCCCCCGCATGGACATCTTCGGCGTCTACACCGAGGTGCTGGTGCGGTGGATGGAGCGCATCGAGGCCGGCCAGGCCCCGCTCATCCTGGGCGACGGCACCCAGACCATGGACTTCGTGTACGTCGACGACGTGGCCCGGGCCAACATCGCCGCCGCCACCGCGCCGGTGAGCGACGAGGTGTTCAACGTGGCCTGCGGCGTCGAGACAAGCCTCCGGGGCTTGGCCGACGCCCTGCTGCGGGTCATGGGCTCCGACGTCGAGCCCGAGTTCGGGCCCGAGCGCAAGGTCAACCCGGTGTCCCGCCGGCTGGCCGACACCTCGGCCGCCCGCGACGAGCTGGGCTTCGTGGCCGAGGTCGACCTGGACGAGGGCCTGCGCCGCCTGGTCGACTGGTGGCGGTCCGAGCAGGGAGAGGTTGGGGGATGACCACCGTCGACGAGACCGGTCGGGCCGCGGCGCCGGCGGCGCCCGAGCGGGTCATCCCGGTGATGCGGCCGTGGCTGGGCCAGGCCGAGGCCGACGCCGCTGCCGCCGCGGTGCTGTCGGGCTGGGTGGCCCAGGGCCCCCGGGTGGCCGAGTTCGAGGCCGCCTTCGCCCAGCGGGTCGAGGCCCGCCACGCCGTGGCCGTGTCGTCGTGCACCACCGGCCTCCACCTGGCGCTGGTGCTGGCGGGGGTGGGCGAGGGCGACGAGGTCGTCGTGCCCTCGCTGTCGTTCAT
>DASXRH010000449.1:0-8485 GCA_036506715.1 Acidimicrobiales bacterium | reverse complement strand
TTCCGGGTCGACGACTGGCTGCTGGTCACCCAGCACAGCCCGGTGGTGGCCGGCGGCCGCAGCTTCGGCCGCGGCGACGTCCACGCCGGCGACGAGCTGGTGGCCTCGTTCGCCCAGGAGGCGCTGGTCCGCTCCCTCCCGTCGACGTGAACCGGCGCGCGTTGCCTGCGTTCTTCGCAGTGTTCGCGCGCCAGTTCGGGGGAGGGGGGAACGTCAGACCGTGACGGGGACCGACGCGGGGCCGGCGACGTTGGCCATGTGGACGTAGCGGACGCCGGCGAGGTCGACGTCGAGGCGGGGCCAGCGGCGGTAGATCTCGGTGAAGGCGGTCATGCCCTCCAACCGGGCCAGGTGGGCGCCGATGCAGTAGTGGATGCCGTGGCCGAACGAGATGCCGAGCGGCCCGGTCCGCTCGATGTCGAAGCGGTCGGGGTCGTCGTAGGCCCGCGGGTCCCGGTTGGCGGCGCCGGTCATGATGAGCACCGGTTGGTCGGCCGGGATCGTGACGCCGTGGAACGCCCGGGCGGCCAGGGAGAAGCGGCCCTGGTACTGCGACGGCGCCTTCCACCGCAGCACCTCGTCGACGGCGCTGCCGGCCAGGCCGGGGTCGGCCGCGAGCTTGTCGCGCTCGCCGGGGTGCTCCGCGAACGTCATCACCCCGTTGCCCACCAGCTTGGTGACGGTCTCGGCCCCGGCGGTGGTCAGCAGGGTCACGAACCGGGCCACCTCGTCGTCGTCGAGCCGTTCGATCGCGCCGTCCTCCCGCTCGACCTCCGCCGCCAGCAGGTGCCCGATCATGTCGTCGGAGGGGTGGGCCCGCTTGTCGCGCACCAGGGCGAGGACGTAGCGGTGCATGCCGATGGTCGCCTCGATGCCGGCGGCGGTGGGGAAGGGGTTGCCCACCTCCCGTTCCAGCATGGCGTCGGTCCAGTGGCGCAGCTGCTGGCGGTCGGCCGCGGGGATCCCGACGATCTCGCTGATGACCTCGACCGGGAACGGGCCCGCCAGGTCGACCACGGCGTCCCAGGCTCCTGCGCCCGCCAGCGCGTCGAGGTACCGGCCGATCACCCGCTCGACCACCGGCCGCCACTCGGCGATGCGCCGGGGGGTGAAGGCCCGGCTGACCAGCTTGCGCATGCGGTCGTGCATCGGCGGGTCCATCATGATCATCGAGCCCACCTCGTCGACGGCCACGCCGAAGGCGGCGCTGCGCAGCTGGTCGAGCGTCAGCCCCCGGGTCGAGGTGTAGGTGGTGCTGTCGCGGTGGACCTCCATGCAGTCCTCGTAGCGGGACACTGCCCAGAAGCCCAGCTCCTCGTGGTGGTACACGGGCCGCTCCTCACGCAGCCACCGGTAGGTCTCCCACGGGTCCTCGAAGAACGTCTCGCTGAACGGGTCGAACTCCATCACCCCTCCCCGTACCGCTCGGCCAGGATGGCGGTCAGCCGCCGGCGGTCGACCTTGCCCGAGTCGAGCCACGGCAGCTCGGTCTGATCGGCGAACACGGCGATGCGGCGGGGCACCTTGTACGAGGCGATCTCGTCCTTGACCCGCTTGCGGGCCTCCTCCTCGTCCAGGGTCTCGCCCGGGCGCAGGGCGATGGCGGCCACGACGTCCTGGCCCCGGTCAGGGTGGGGGACGCCGGCCACGAACGCCATCACCACCTCGGGCATGGCCTCCAGCACCAGCTCGACGTCGCGCGGCGTGATGTTCATGCCCGCGGACTTGATGAGGTCGCCCATCCGGCCGGTGAAGTAGAAGTGCCCGTCGTCGTCGAAGTAGCCGCCGTCGCCGGTGCGGTACCAGCCGTCGGCGGTGAAGGTGTCGGCCCGCTCCCGCTTGTGGAGCCCGAGCATCAGCGAGTAGCCCCGCAGCCACAGCTCGCCGCTGGTGCCGACAGGCTGGTCCCGCAGCGTCACCGGGTCGACCACCCGGTGCTCGACCCCCGGGACCGAGGGCCCGAACGAGCCCTCCTTCCCGGGCGGCAGCGGGGGGTCCTTGCTGTCGAACGTGTGGGGGCCGAGCGTCTCGGTCATGCCCAGCGAGTTGGCCTGGGGGACCGGGGCGCCGGCCTGCTGGTCCTGGGGCAGCAGGGCGGCGAACGTCCCACCGCGCACGGACGACAGGTCCCGCTCGGCGAACGTGGGGTGGTCCACGAGCGCCTTGGCCATGTGGGGCCAGCCGAGGACCTGGGTGACCCGCTCGCGCTCGATGAGCTCGAGGGTGGCACCCGGCTCGAACTGGTCCTCGAACACCAGGGTGGCCCCGGCGTGCATGGCGGCGACGAGCGTGAAGCTGAACCCGCCCACCCAGAACAGCGGCATCGGTGTGTAGAGGACGTCGTCGGCCACGAGATCCCGCATCTGCCACAGGTTGTGGGCGTGGCGGACCGCCGCCCCGTGGGTGTGGATGGCCCCCTTGGGGTCGGCGGTGCTGCCCGACGAGTACACGACGACCATGGGGTCGGCGGGGGTCACCTCGGCCTCGCACGCCGCCAGCAGGCCGTCGGTGACGCCCGCGCCGCCGGCCACGAGGTCGTCGACGGGTGCGGCCCATCCCCGGCGCCCGGGTCCCCAGGTCCACACCGACCGCAGGTAGGGGTGGGAGTCGACGAAGATCCGCCCGGGGGTCGTCCCGGCCAGGCCGGGGACGGCCCGCTCCAGGCGGTCGAGGTAGTCGTGGCCGAGGTGGGCGTCGACGGTGAGGAGGGTGCCGGCGTCGCTGTGGCGCAGCACCCAGCCCAGCTCGCCGGCCTTGTTGTAGGTGTTGAGCAGGACGGCGACGGCCCCGATGCGGGTGATGCCGAGCCAGCCGACGATCCAGTCGGGGCTGTTGGCGGCGAGCAGCGCCACCCGGCTGCCCTTGCCCGCCCCCGCGGCCAGCAGGCCCTTGCCGAGCTCGGCCGACCTGGCCTCGGCCTCGGCGTAGGACAGGCGGACGTCGCCCAGCACCGCGAACGTCTTGTCCCCCCACCGTTCGGCGCAGGCGCGGGCCAGCTCGCCGCTGGTGGGGGTGAAGGGCGGGAAGCTCGGCGTGCGGGTCACGGGCCCTGCCTAGACGATCCGGGACGTGCGGTCGCCCCAGTAGCGGTCCTTGAGCAGGCGCTTGTAGAGCTTGCCGGTGTCGTGGCGGGGCAGCGCCTCCACGAAGTCCACGCTCCGGGGGCAGGCGTGGTGGGCCAGCCGGGCCCGGCACCAGGCCAGCAGCTCGGCTTCCATGGCAGGGCCGGCGCCGGCGTGGTCGAGCAGCTGGACCACGGCCTTGACCGCCTCGCCCATGTCGTCGTCGGGGACGCCGATCACGGCGGCGTCGGCCACCGCCGGGTGCTCGACCAGGACGTCCTCGGTGGCCTGCGGGTAGATGTTCACGCCCCCGGAGATGATGGTGAAGCTGCGCCGGTCGGTCAGGTAGAGGTAGCCCTCGCCGTCGACGTGGCCCACGTCGCCGAGCGTGAACCACCCCTCGGGGCTGCGGCTGCCGGCGGTCTTGGCCGCGTCGCCGTGGTACTCGAACGACGCACCCGGCGTGTCGAACCAGATGTCGCCGACCTCGCCGGTGGGCAGCGGGCGGCCGTCCTCGTCGGTGATGTGGACGGTGCACATCTGGGGCTTGCCGACCGACCCGGGGTGCGCCAACCACTCGTCGGGCCCGATGAGCGTCGAGCCGACGTTCTCGGAGCCGGCGTAGTACTCCCACACGATCGGGCCCAGCCACTCGATGATCCGGCGCTTGACCTCGACCGGGCACGGCGCCGCCGCGTGGGTGACGAGGCGCAGCGACGAGACGTCGTAGCGGTCCCGCACCGCGGGCGGCAGCTTGAGCAGCCGGACGAACATCGTCGGGACGAACTGGGCGCTGGTGATGTCGTGGCGCTCGATGGCGGCCAGGCAGGCCTCGGGGTCCCACCGCTCGAGGACGACCGTCGTCGCCCCGGTGCGATGGGCCAGCGAGCAGGTCACGACCGGGGCCGTGTGGTAGAGGGGGGCGGGGGAGAGGTAGACGTCGTCGGGGCGGTTGGCGATGGGGTTGCGGTGGCGGATGAGCGGGTGCTCGTCGTGCACGGTGCGGTCGGCCAGCGGGAACAGGATCCCCTTGGGCCGCCCGGTCGTGCCCGAGGAGTAGAACATGCCGGCGCCCTCGGGCTCGTCCGCCAACGGCTCGGCGGGCTGCGCCGCCACGGCGTCCTCGTAGCGCTCCCAGCCGCGGAGGTCGCCGTCGAGCACCAGCGGGATCTCGGGGGCGATGTCCGCCACCCGGTCGGCCAGGTCGACCGAGGTCACGACCGAGCGGGCGCCGCAGTCGCCGACGATGTAGGCGACCTCCGGGGCGGTGAGGTGCCAGTTGACCGGTGTGTAGTAGAGCCCCGAGCGCAGCGCCGCCCACACCGCATCGAAGTAGCCCGGGTGGTTGCCGAGCACGATGGCGACGTGGTCGCCCCGGCGCAGCCCCCGCTCGTGCCACAGGCGGGCCAGCCGGCTCGACCGCTCGTCGAGCTCGCGGTACGTCACGGTCTCGCCGCTGCCGGCCATGACCACGGCCGGGTGGTCGGGCCGGGTCCGGGCGTGGGCCCCGGGGTAGGTCATGCCGGCTCAGGCGACGTTCATCAGCCGGGCCAGGTTCCCACCCATGACCTTGGCGGTGTCCTCGGCCGACAGGCCGTCGAGGTCGTCGACGAAGGCCAGCGGGTCGACCATGCCCTCGGGGTGGGGATAGTCGGACCCGAACAGCACGTTGTCGACGCCGATGGCCCGGCACAGCCCGACCGGGTCGTCCTCGTGGAAGGGGTGGACGAAGACGTTGCGCGTGAACACCGCCACCGGGTCCTCCTCGAACAGGTGGGGGTTGAACGCGTAGGCGGACGCCATGTCGTCGATGAGGGGCAGGACCCAGCCGCTGCCGTTCTCGACGGGGGCGATCTTCAGCCCGGGGAAGCGGGTGCACATGCCGTGGCCGATGGCCGAGGCGATCGTGTCGGTGATGGCCCGGTAGCCGGCGTGGGTGATGGCGGCGAAGGCGCTCCCGCCCGTGAACGGGGTGAACTCGTCGTCGGGCACGCCCTCCCACTCGTTGAGGTAGCGCTGGTAGCCGCTGTCGGAGGCGTGCATGCCGACTACGAGGTCCTTCTCCTGCACCAGCTCCCAGAACGGATCGAACTCGGGGAGGGCGAAGCTGCGGGGCCCGCGGAAGCCGGGCACCGGCGCCGGCCGCACCAGGATGATGCGGGCCCCCCGCTCGGCCACCCACTCCAGCTCCTCGACGGCCCGCTCGACGATGGGCAGCGTGATCACCGGGGTAGGGAAGATCCGGTCCTGGTAGTTGAACGTCCACGTCTCGTGCATCCACCGGTTGAGGGCGTGGATGACCGCATGGGTGGCGTCGGGGTCGCCGCGCAGGCGCTCCTCGACCAGGCTGGTCAGCGTGGGCCACATGAGCGCCCGGTCGAGGCCGAGCTCGTCCATCAGCTCGAGGCGGGCGCCGGGCTCGCGGAAGGCGGGGATGGCATCGATGGCGCGACCCATGATCTCGCGGCGCGTCTTGCCCTCGGGGTTGCCGCTCTTGAAGTACTCCTCCTGGGCCCCGGGCGCGGCCACGCGGTCGAAGGTGGGGTTGGGGATGTAGTCGCTAATGCGCCCCTTGACGGCGATCTTGGTGCGCCCGTGCACCTCGACGAAGTCGATGACCCCGGCGTACTCGTCGGGGAGGAACTTCGTGAGCGCCTCCCGCGTCTCGTACATGTGGTTGTCGGCGTCGAACACGGGAAAGTCGAGCTGACGAGACGGCATCGCGGGCCCCCTGGCGCGAAGTGACATCGCTGTTAGATCACCATACACTCCGCCTCCGAGCAGGCGAAAGGCGCCGGAGGGGGTCCGCGTTGGAGCTGGAGCTGAGCGAGGACCAGGAGTTCTTCCTGGCCACCACCCGCAAGTTCCTGGCGGCCGAGGCCCCGATCCCCACGGTGCGGGCGCTGGAGCACGCCCCGGCCGGGTTCACCGCCGACTACTGGCGGCGCGGCGCCGAGCTGGGCTGGACCGCGCTGCTCGTGCCCGAGGCCGACGGGGGCGGCAGCATCGGCGACCACGGCCTGCTCGACCTGGTGCTGGTGGCCGAGGAGATGGGCCGCCGGGTGGCCCCGGGTCCGCTGGTTCCGGTCAACCTGGTGGCGGCGGCCGTCGCCGCCCACGGGTCCGCCGAGCAGCGGGCCGCCGTGCTGCCGGGACTGCTGGCCGGCGAGGCCGTGGCGGCCTGGACCGGGCCCGCCCCGGTCGGGGCCGAGGCCGACGGCGACGGCTTCGTCCTCGACGGCACCGCCGCGCCGGTGGAGGCCGGCGCCCAGGCCGATCACCTGCTGGTCACGGCCCGGGCCGGCGCCGGGGTCACGCTGCTGCTCGTCCCGGTCCCGACCCCGGGCGTCGCCGTCACCCCGCTCGGCGGTCTCGACCTGGTCCGGCGGTACGCCGAGGTCCGCTGCGTCGGCGCCCGGGTCCCGGCCTCGGCCGTCGTCGGCGCCGCGGGTGGGGCCGGCGCCGAGGTCGAGCGGCTGGCGCAGGTGGCCTGCGTCCTGCAGTGCGCCGAGATGGTCGGGGCCATGGACCGGGTGTTCGAGATGACCGTCGAGTACCTCGGCGACCGCTACTCGTTCGGCCGACCCCTGTCGTCGTACCAGGCGCTCAAGCACCGGGTGGCCGACGACAAGCTGTGGCTGGAGGCCAGCCACGCGGCAGCCAACGCCGCCGCCCGGGCGGTGGCCACCGGGGCCGCCGACGCCGCAGACCTCGTCAGCGCGGCCAAGGCCTGGATCGGCCCCCACGCCACCGAGCTCATCCAGGACTGCATCCAGCTCCACGGCGGCATCGGCGTCACGTGGGAGCACGACCTCCACCTGTACCTGCGGCGGGCCACCGTCGACCGGGTCACCCACGGCACGCCCGAGGACCACGCCGAGCGGATCGCCGCCCGCCTGCTGGGGGAGGCGTCGTGACCGGCGGCGACGGCGTCGAGCCGGTCGCCGACTTCCGGGCCCGGGCCCGGGCCTGGCTGGCCGGGAACATGCCGCCGCTGACCGGGCCGCCCGCCGATCGCTTCGACGAGGGCCGGCGCGACGTCGAGCGGGCGCTGCAGCGACGGCTGTGGGACGGCGGGTTCGCCGGGATCTGCTTCCCGGCCGAGTACGGCGGCCTGGGCCTCACGGTCGAGCACCAGCGGGCCTTCACCGAGGAGTCGCTGCCCTACGACATGCCGTTCTCGCTCAACGTGCCGACGCTCGGCATCCTGGCCGCCACGCTCGTCGACTTCGGCACCCACGGGCAGAAGCTCCGCCACCTGCCCGCGATCCTCCGGGGCGAGGAGCTGTGGGTGCAGTTCCTGTCCGAGCCGAGCGGCGGGTCCGACCTGGCCGCCTGCCTGACCCGGGCCGACCGCGACGGCGACGTGTTCGTGCTCAACGGCTCGAAGATCTGGAGCTCGGCCGCGTTCGCCAGCGACTGGGCCATGTGCCTGGCCCGCACCAACTGGGACGTCCCGAAGCACCGGGGGCTCACCATGTTCCTCATGGAGATCCACCAGCCGGGCGTGGAGGTCACCCGGATCCGCCAGGTCGACGGCTCGATGGAGTTCTGCCAGGAGTTCTTCACGGACGTCGCCATCCCGGCGGCCGACGTCATCGGCGAGGTGGACGATGGCTGGACCGTGGCCAGCAGGCTGCTGTTCCACGAGCGCAACGCCGTCGGCGGCGGCTCGCCCCACACCAGCGGCCGCTCGTCCGGCCCCGAGGCGAGCGGTGACGACGACGTCCTCGCCGCCACGGTCCGGGCGCGGGGGCGGGCCGGCGACGCCCACGCCCGCCAGCTGCTGGCCGAGGCCCACGTCCGGCGGCTCGTCGGCACCCAGCTCGTCCGGCGGGTGACACAGGGGGTCGCGACCGGGTCGCTGCCGCCGCCGGCCGGGTCGCTGCTCAAGCTCTTCTCCGCCACCGCCGCCATGCGCCGGGTCGAGATCGGGCTCGAGCTGGCGGGTGACGACGCCGCCGCCTGGCCCGCCGGCGAGGGCACCGGCGGCCAGCGGCTGTCGGAGGCCACGCTGTGGCGCCAGGGCCTGTCGCTCGGCGGGGGCAGCAACGAGATCCAGCGCAACATCATCAGCGAGCGCCTGCTCGGCATGCCCCGCGAGGTCGCCGCCGACCGCGACGTCCCCTACCGCCACGTCGGCCGGGGCGGCGGGCGGGCGTGACCGGCCCGGCGGCCGCCGAGGCCCTGCGGGCCGAGCTGCGGGCCTGGCTCGCCACCCACCTCACCGCCGCGGTCCGCGCCGCGCTGGCCGCGCCCGACGCCTGGGACGCCCACCGGGCCTGGAACGCCACCCTGGTCGACGCCGGCTGGGGGGCGGTGGGCTGGCCGGCCGCCTACGGCGGTCGCGACGCCGATGTGCCCGCCCAGCTGGCGTGGCACGAGGAGATGGCCCGGGCGGGCGCGCCCGGCCCGGTCAACGC
>DASXRH010000448.1:0-5710 GCA_036506715.1 Acidimicrobiales bacterium | reverse complement strand
TCGCCGGCCACTGGCCCACCCGCCGCGGGCGGGCGGCGGCCATCGGGCTGCTGGTGGGCGTGCTGGTCGTGGTCGGCGTACCCACCTGGGGGTCCGACGTGGGCGGCGTCCTCGCCTTCACGCCGACGATCCTGGTGTTCGCGGCGCTGGTCACCGGCTACCGCCTGCGGGTGCGGACCGTGCTGATCGCCATCCTGGCCACCGGGCTGGCGGTCACCGGCTTCGGGCTGCTCGACCTGGCCCGGCCGCCGGGGCAGCGGGCCCACCTGGGCCGCCTGTTCGAGCGGGTGGGCGACGAGGGCCTCGAGCCGCTCATCTCGATCGTCGAGCGCAAGCTGCTGGCCAACCTGCGGGTGACGACGACGTCGATCTGGATCGCCGCCATCCCCATCGCCGTGATCTTCCTGGTGTTCCTGGCCCGCTACCCGAGCCGGCCGCTGACGCGGCTGCGCGAGCGCATCCCCACCCTGTCCGCCGGCATCAGCGCCGCGCTGGTGGCCGCCGTGCTGGGCAGCGCGGTCAACGACTCGGGCGCCATCGTCGGCGGGGTCACGCTGTCGGTGGTCGCCGCCGCGCTGGCGTGGCTGGCGGTCGTCGAGCTGGAGGCGGCGCCGCCGCCCGATGAGGCCACGGGCGAGCCGCCACCGGTGGCGTCGACCGCCACCGGGCCCGCGGACGGCGAGGACGCCGGGCCCGGCGAGCCCGACGCTGCCTCGGCGCCGCCGGTGCGGGTGGGGGCCGATCCGCCGTGAGCACCACGGTCCCCGGCACCGGCGTGGAGGCCGAGGCCGACCGGGCGCCCCGCTCGGCCCGGATCTTCGTGGCCGTGCTGTTCGTGCTGCTTCTGGTGCCGGGCCTCATCGGGTTCGACGCCTGGCCGCTGACCGGCTGGCGGTTGTTCAGCCTGTCCCGCACCGACACCCAGACCCGGTGGGTCATCGAGGCGGTCGACGGCGGGGGCGACCGCCGGGTCGTGAGCCTCGAGGAGCTGCCCCTCGGGGATCGCCACGCCGAGTGGCCGATGGCCGACCTGCCCGGGGCGTCCGAGGCGCGGCGGGACGCCGTGTGCCGGGCGCTGCTGGCCGAGGTGCTCCGCATCGAGCCGGCCACGCTCGAGCTGGTCATCGGGCGCGACCACGCCCGGCTGGTGGAGGAGGGCGGGCACTGGCGCACCACCCACGACGTCGAGCCGTTCCACTCGTGCCGGGTGGCGGGCTCGTGACGGCCACGTCGCCGGCCGTCGCCGCCGACCGCCGGGGCCCCTGGGCCCGGGTGCGGGACGCGCTCGACGACGCCCTGTGGGGCCCCGAGAGCCCGGCGCGGCTGGTGGTCGTGCACGTCGGGCTGTCGGCGCTGATCGGGGCCCGGATCGTGCTGGGCTCGTACCGCCAGTTGGCCGCCACGCCCCGGGCGCTGGTCGACCCGGTGCCCATCCTCGCCTGGCTCGACCGCATGCCCTCGGCCCGGGTGTTCGTCGCCATCCAGGTGGTGGGGGGCCTGGCCGCGCTGGCCGCGGTGCTGCGGCGCCGGCCCCGGCTGGCGTTCGCGGTCGCCTGGGTGTGCTACCTGGTGCTGGCCGGGCTGCGGGGCAGCCGGGGCAAGGTGCTGCACAACGACCTGCTGCTGCTGTGGGCGTCGGCTCCGTTCCTGCTGGCGCCCACCGACGTCGACCGGCGCGACCGTACGCCCCGGCGCCGCACGGGGTGGCCGGTGCGGGTGGCCATCGTGATCGTCGCGCTCGTGTACTGCCTCGCCGGCTACCACAAGCTGCGGCGGTCGGGGCCGTCGTGGGCCTACGGCGACAACATGCGCTACGTGGCCCTGTGGGGGCCGAGCGTGGGGGCCAGCGGGTGGCCGGGGTTGGCCACCTGGGTGGGGGAGCACGTGTGGATCGCCCGGGCGTCGGGGGTGTTCATCCTCGGCCTCGAGCTGTCGTTCCCGGTGGTGGTGTTCGTCCGGCGGGCCCGCGTCTGGTACGCCCTGGCCGCCGTGATCCTCCACATCACGACGTGGTTCCTGCTGGGGCTCGACTACTGGGCCTGGGCCATCACCGTGGCGCTGGTGCTGATCGACTGGCCGGCCGCTCTCGACCGGCTGCGGGCCCGGCGGGCCGGCCGCGCCGCGCCGACCCCGGTGGCGGCGTGATCGTCGTCGCCGCCTTCGTGGCCGGCGCCGTGGTGGCCGCCGGGCTGTGGCTGCTGTCGGCGGCGGCGTTCGCCGCCCCGGTGTTCGAGCGCGAGAACTTCCGGGGCCGGGCGCTGCCCACCGCGGTGGGCGTGCTGCTGGCCCTGGCCGCCCTGGTGGTCGACGCGCTGGTGACGGTGGCGGTGGCGGGCGGTGCCGAGCCCAGCCGGGCGGCGGTGGCCGGGCTGCGGCTGGCCACGGTGGCGGCTCTGGGCTTCGCGCTGCTGGGCCTGCTGGACGACCTGGGCGGGGCGGGGGAGAGCGGCGGGTTCCGCGGCCACCTGGGCGCCCTGGCCCGCGGCCGGCTCACCACGGGGGCCGTCAAGCTGTTCGGCGGGGCCGCCGTCGGCGTGGTGGTGGTGTCGGTGCGCGAGCCGGGCAGCCTGGGTCGGGTCCTGGCCGACGGCGCCCTGGTGGCGCTGGCCGCCAACCTCGGCAACCTGTTCGACCGGGCTCCCGGCCGCACGATCAAGGTGGCGCTGGTGGCGCTGGCCGTGCTGGTGGTGGGGGCAGGGGCCGAGCCGGCGCTGGCCGGGGTGGCCCTGGTGGTGGGGGCGGGCGCCGGGCTGCTGGCCGCCGACCTGCGCGAGCGCCTCATGCTGGGCGACGCCGGCGCCAACGTCCTCGGCGCCGCGCTCGGTCTCGGCGTGGTGCTCGCCTGCTCGCCGGGGGTGCGCACGGCGGTGCTGGTGGTGGTGGCGGTCCTCAACCTGGCCAGCGAGCGGGTGTCGTTCAGCCGGGTCATCGCCCGCGTGCCGCCGCTGCGGGTGGCCGATGCCTGGGGCCGCCAGCCCTGAGCGCCCTTAGAGGCCGAGCCGATAGGCGAGGCCGTGGCCCGAGCGGCCCGGCGCGAAGCGCCAAGAGCGGGAAGCACAGTAACCGTTCGCCGAGACGGCGCGACCTATCCGCGCACGCTCTTACGCGTCGCCGGTGATCTTCCGCAGGGCGACGAGGACCTCGGCCCTGAGGTCGTCGTAGCCGATGCCGGCCTCGGCCATGACCTGGGCGGCGACGCCGTCCTCGATCTGGCGCAGGGCGAGGACGATGTGCTCGGTGCCGATGTAGTTGTGGCCCAGCTCGAGGGCGTGGCGGAGCGCCAGCTCCAGGGTCTTCTTGGCCCGGGGGCCGAAGCGGATGTGGCCCTTGACCGGGCCGGCGGTACCGGGAGCGACCCGGGCGTCGACCAGGCGCTCGGCGGCCGCCCGGTCGAGGCCGAGGTGGTCGAGGGCCACGGTGGCCAGGTTGCCGTCGCCCGCCGCGAACAGGCCGAGCAGCAGGTGCTCGGTGCCGACGGTGCCGTGCTTGCGGTCGCGTGCGGCGTTCTGGGCCTCGACGACGGCAGTACGGGTCCTGGGCGTGAACCGCTGGAACCGGCGGTCGGTGAGCCCGCCCAGGATCCGGTCGACCAGGCCGCCGTGGCGCTGCTGGGCGGCCTGGCGGGTGACGCCCAGGGCCTCGCCGATCTGGGTCCACGAGCGCCCGTCGGACCGGGCCCGGGTCACGAAGTGGTCGAGCAGGTCGTCGCCGAGGTGCTCGAGCTGGTCCTTGAGCAGGGCGGCGGCCGACACCCGGTCGAGGGGGTCGTCGCTGCCGTCCTGCACGGCGGCGACGAGTTGATCGAGGGAGACGTCCATGGCTGTCAACGTGACATTGACACGGGCCGGCTGTCAAGAAGAGATTGACAGCCGCCGGACGCCATGATGGACCGGTGACCACTGTCGAGCTGCCCGACGGCGCCCGGGTCCGGGGGCGGAGCCTGCGCGACCCCACCCCCGAGGGCCCAGCCCCCGACTACGGGCTCTACCTGGGGTCCCGCCGGCTGCGGGCCCGCCACGATCCCGACCTGCCCTGGCCCCACGACTGGCTGGACTGGCCCGACTTCCGCCTGCCCCGGGACCGGGCCGAGGCCGTCCGTCGCATCGTCGCCCTCCACGACAGGGCGGTGGCCGGGGAGCTGGTCGAGGTGGCGTGCGGCGGGGGCGTGGGCCGTACCGGCACGGTGGTGGCGTGCCTCGCCGTGCTGGCCGGCGTGCCCGCCGACGAGGCCGTGGCCTGGACCCGGGCCGCCTACCACCCCCGGGCGGTCGAGACCCCCTGGCAGCGGCGCTGGGTCGCGCGGTTCCCCGCCGGGGGCACGGGTGAGCAGCGGATCTGACGGTCCGTTAGATTTCGCCGCCATGGGACGATCGATGCGCGCCGCAGTGCTGGAGTCGGGCGGGAAGCTGGGCGTCGGGGCCCTCGAGATCGAGGACCCCCGACCCGGCGAGGTGCTGGTCCGGGTCACCGACTGCGGGGTGTGCCACTCGGACCTGTCCTGCCTGGACGGCAGCTTCCCGGCCGTCACACCCAGCGTGCTCGGCCACGAGGCCGCCGGCGTGGTCGAGGCCGTGGGCCCCGGCGTCACCCGGCTGCGGGCCGGCGACAAGGCGGTGCTCACGCCGCTGCCGAGCTGCGGGCGGTGCTACTTCTGCACCCGGGGCCAGCCCACCCTGTGCGCCGAGTTCTCCAGCGCCCTGTTCACCGCCACCCGCCCCGACGGCACCTCGCCGCTGTCCCGGGGCGAGGAGGTCGTCTACCGGGGCCTGGGCATGGGCGGCTGGGCCGAGTACGTCGTGCTGCCCGAGGAGGGCGTGGTCACGGTCGACGACGACACGGACCTGGCCGAGGCGTGCGTCATCGGCTGCGCCGTGCAGACCGGCGTCGGCGCCGTGCTCAACACCGCCCGGGTCGAGGAGGGCGCCACCGTCCTGGTGCTGGGGGCCGGCGGCATCGGCATCGCCGTCACCCAGGGCGCCCGGCTGGCCGCCGCCTCGGTGATCGTCGTGGCCGACCCCGTGGCCGAGCGACGGGAGGCGGCGCTGCGCTTCGGCGCCACCCACGTCGTCGACCCGGCGGCCACCGACGTCACCACCTTCTGCCACGACCTCACCGGCGTGGGCATGGACTACTGCTTCGAGGCGGCCGGCCAGGCCGCGCTCATCGAGCAGGGCTTCGCCGCCAGCCGCCCCGGCGGCACCACCGTCGGGGTGGGGGCGCCGCCGATCGACCAGGGCATCAGCATCCCGATGGTGGTGGGGTTCACCGCCACCGAGAAGCGGTTCGTGGGCTGCCTGCTGGGCACGGTCAACGGCCAGCGGGACATCCCCCGGCTGCTTGCCCTGGCCAAGGCGGGGCGGCTCGACCTCGGGGCCATGATCACCGACCGCTACCCGCTGGACGAGATCGAGGGCGCGGTCGACAACCTGCGCCAGCGCCGGGGCATCCGCACGGCCCTGCAGGTCGCCTGATCCCGGCGCGTCGGCCCTGGTCACGGACGGGTCCGCGGCGCCGGCCGGCCAACGGGATACGCTGTGGTCCCGTGACAAAACACATCTTCGTCACGGGTGGGGTCGCCAGCTCGCTCGGCAAGGGAATCTCCGCCTCGTCGCTCGGCCGTCTGCTGAAGTCGCGGGGCCTGCGGGTCACGATGCAGAAGCTCGACCCGTACATCAACGTCGACCCGGGCACGATGAACCCCTTCGAGCAC
>DASXRH010000447.1:0-3272 GCA_036506715.1 Acidimicrobiales bacterium | reverse complement strand
GACGCGGCGGCCGTCGTCGGTGATGACGATGGTGTTGTCGCCCAGGCGGAAGGTGGCGGTCTCGCCGGCGCTGGTGCCCGAGGACACCGACTGGCCCATGCCCACCGCCTCGGACGACGAGAAGGCGTCGACCAGGATCATGCTCGGGTGGTGCTTGAGCAGGCCCTGCTTGACCGGTTCGCTCCACATCACGCCCGAGCTGGCCACCAGGAACAGGCTGGCCAGGTCCCAGCGGCCGGGGTTCTCGTCGAGCGCCTTCAGCATCGGCTTGCCGAAGGCGTCGCCGACGATCGCGATCTGGTTGACCCGCTCGCGCTCGATGGTGTCGAACATCTCCTCGATGTCGAGCCGGCGCGAGGTCAGCGTGACGCTGCTGCCGCCCATCGACAGCACGATGAGCTGCGTGTAGAGGCCGGTGCCGTGCATCAGCGGGCAGGCGGGCATGCCCACCGGCCCGGGCTGGGTGACCTGGCTGCGCACCAGGTCGGGGTCGGCGTCGGCCGCGCGGTAGAGGGGGTTCACCTGGGCGACCAGGGTGCGGAACAGGTCGTCCTGGCGCCACATGACGCCCTTGGGCATGCCGGTGGTGCCGCCGGTGTAGGTCATCATCAGCTGGTCGCCGCTGCGACCCCAGGGGCCCTCGACCCGCTCGGCGTAGCCGTTGGCCGCCTCCTCGTAGGGCGCGGCCCACTCGGGGCACGGCCCGGCCCCGTCGTCGACCCACAGCCAGGTCGCCACCCGGGGCACCCGGTCGCGGATGCGCTCGATGGTGTCGGTGAAGGTGCCGTGGAAGACGACGGCCACCGCGTCGGCGTTGTCCCACAGGTAGACGAGCTCGTCGTCCTGGTAGCGGTAGTTGGTGTTGATGGGGACGAGGCCGGCCTTGAACGAGGCGAACATCGACTCGATGTACTCGGGCCCGTTGTAGAGGTACTGGGCGACCTTGTCCTGCTCGGTCGCCCCCCGGGCGATGAGGCCGGCGGCCACGCCGTTGGCCCGGCGGTCGAACTCGCTCCACGTGACCCGCCGGTCGCCGTGCACCTGCGCCTGGGCGTCGGGGATCTGGGTGGCGATGACCTCCCAGACGTCGGCGAAGTTCCAGCCCGGCATGGGTGCTCCTCGTGTCGGCGATCTCGCGGTCGGAGGGTAGCGGCTGTCTCCCGCGACGCGAAAAGGCCCCCCGGCGCGCCGATCGGGCCGGTCGCGGCCTGCGGAGCGGGCGGTTGCCGCCCCTACGATGCCGGCCGTGGACTTCGAGCTCCCGCCCGACGACGACCCCCGCCGCTTGGCGCTGCGCGCCTGGCTGGCCGCCCACCCGTCGCCGTCGGGCCGCGAGCTGGCCGGGGCCGGCTGGGTCGCCCCCCACTGGCCCGAGCCGTGGGGGCTGGGGGCCGACCCCGTCCACCAGCTGGTCATCGACGACGCGCTGCGGCGGGCCGGGGTGCGGCGGCCGCTCAACCCCATCGGCATCGGCTGGGCCGGGCCCACGCTGCTCTACGCCGGCACCGACGAGCAGCAGCGCCGCTACCTGCCCGGCCTGCTGTCGGGCGAGGAGCTGTGGTGCCAGCTGTTCAGCGAGCCGGGCGCCGGGTCCGACCTGGCCTCGCTGACCACCCGGGCGGTGCGCGACGGCGACGAGTGGGTGGTGACCGGCCAGAAGATCTGGACGTCGCTGGCCCAGTACGCCCGCTACGGCATCCTCATCGCCCGCACCGACCCGGCCGCCCCCGAGCACCGGGGCATCTCCTACTTCGTGTGCCCGATGGACACCCCGGGCATCACCGTCCGGCCCATCACCGAGATGACCGGCGCCCAGACGTTCAACGAGGTGTTCCTCGACGACGTCCGGCTGCCGGCCGACAGCCTGGTGGGCGAGGCCGGCCAGGGGTGGACGCTGGCCAAGGTCACGCTGGGCAACGAGCGGGTGTCGCTGTCGTCGGGCGGTGCCATGTGGGGGCAGGGCCCGACCGGCGCCGACCTGGTCGACCTCGTGCGCGACCGGGGTGGGGTGACCGACCCCGCGCTGCGCCAGCGGGTGGCAGCACTGCACATCGAGAGCGAGCTGCTGCGCCTGGTGCGGCTGCGGACCGTGTCGGCCGCCATCCGGGGCCAGGCACCGGGGCCCGAGGCCTCGGTGCGCAAGGTGCTGGCCGACGAGCACGGCCAGCATGTGTTCGGCCTCGCCAAGGACCTGACCGGTGCCGGGGGCATGCTGGCCGACCAGGGCCCGCTCGGCGCCCCGCCCGACCTCTGGCACCACGGCTTCCTGTTCGCGCCGGCCCTGACCGTGGGCGGCGGCACCGGCGAGGTCCAGCGCAACATCATCGGTGAGCGGGTGCTGGGCCTACCCCACGAGCCCGAGGGCTAGCCGAGTCGATAGGCGAGGCCGTGGCCCAGGCGGCCCGGCGCGAAGCGCCAGGAGCGGGAGACACAGTAACCGTTCGCCGAGACGGCGCGACCTCTCCGCGCACGCTCTACGCGGCGACGGGCACCGGGCCGGTCGGCTCGTCGGCCACCGCCTCGGCTGCGCCCGGCTGCGCCCCGGCCCGGCGCACGGCGGCGGCCTGGCGGGCGGTCCACAGGGTGGCGAGCCCGGCGGCGAGGCCGCCGATGGCGAGGCCGGCGCGGGGGTCGGCCACCTGCGACAGCCAGCCCACGACGGGGCCGCCGATGGGCGTGGTGCCCAGGAAGACCACGGCGAACAGCGCCAGCACCCGGCCCCGCATGACGGGCTCGGCCCGCATCTGGACCAGGGCGTTGGCCCCCGAGATCAGGAAGATCGAGTAGTAGCCCACCGGCAGCACCGCCACCAGGGCGACCGGCAGGGTTGGCGCCAGCGTGAGGGCGGCGGTGCCGACCGTCAGGCCGGTGCCGGCCCGCACCAGGAAACGCAGGTCGACGGCCGTCCGCCGGGCCACCATCAGGGCGCCGGCCAGGGATCCGGCGCTCATCACGGCGAACAGGAGGGTGAAGGTGGTGGCGGTGCCGGCGAAGGTCCGCTCGGCCAGCAGCGGCAGGGTCACCTGGTAGTTGAAGGCCAGCGTGCCCACCGCGGCCACCAGCACCAGCGGCACCCGCAGGTCGGGGGTCTGCCAGGCGTAGCGCAGCCCGGCGCGGATCTGGCGCTTGGCCTTGGCCACCCGGGGCGGTGAGCGGAAGGCCGACCGGTCCATGGCCACCAGGCCACCGATCACGGCCAGGTAGGTGACGGCGTTGACCACGAAGCACCAGGCCACGCCGGGCCCGGCGATGAGGGCGCCGGCCAGGGCCGG
>DASXRH010000446.1:0-3331 GCA_036506715.1 Acidimicrobiales bacterium | reverse complement strand
GGGACCGTGGCTGACCTGCTGATCGACACCGACGTCTGCATCGACCACCTCCAGGGCACGGCCCGCCTGCCCGGCCGGCGCGCCCGGCTCGCCTACTCGGTGGTGACCAGGGCCGAGCTGCTGGCCGGCCCCGAGGCGCAGCACCCGGCCACCCGGCGCCTGCTGGCACCGCTGCGGGAGATCGTGGTCGACCGGCGCATCGCCGAGCGGGCCGGCGCCGTGCGCCGAGAGGCCGGGCTCCGCCTGCCAGATGCCATCGTGGCGGCCACGGCGCTCGTGCACGACCTGACGCTCAACACCCGGAACCACCGCGACTTCCGCAGGGTCGCCGGCCTGCGGCTGCGCTGAGGGCCCGGCCGGTTCGGCGCCGACGGGACGAGCCGGTACGGTCGGCCACCATGAGCGCGCAGTTCATCTTCACCATGCGGCGGGTGAGCCGCTTCCACCCGCCCGACAAGGAGGTGCTGAAGGACATCACGCTCGCCTTCTACCCGGGTGCCAAGATCGGGGTGCTGGGGGCGAACGGGGCCGGGAAGTCCTCGGTGCTGCGCATCATGGCCGGGATCGACGACGGGTTCACCGGCGACGCCCGGCTCACGCCCGGGTTCACCGTGGGCATGCTGTCCCAGGAGCCCGAGCTCGACCCGGGCAAGGACGTGACCGGCAACGTCATGGACGGCGTGGGCCAGGTGGCGGGGCTGCTCACCGAGTACGACGAGGTCATGGCCGGTTGGGCCGACCCCGAGGCCGACTACGAGAAGCTGGGGGCCCGCCAGGCCGACCTCGAGTCGAGGATCGAGGCGGCCGGCGCCTGGGACCTGTCCCGCACCATCGAGATCGCCATGGACGCCCTGCGCCTCCCGCCCGGCGAGGCCGACGTCACCACGCTGTCGGGCGGCGAGCGGCGGCGGGTGGCGCTGTGCCGGCTGCTGCTGTCCCGGCCCGACCTGCTGCTGCTCGACGAGCCCACCAACCACCTCGACGCCGAGTCGGTGGCCTGGCTTGAGCGGTTCCTGCGCGACTACGCGGGCACCGTCGTGGCCGTCACCCACGACCGCTACTTCCTCGACAACGTGGCCGGCTGGATCCTCGAGCTCGACCGGGGGCGGGGCTACCCGTTCGAGGGCAACTACTCGGGCTGGCTCGAGCAGAAGCGGGCCCGGCTCGACCAGGAGGAGCGGGCCGACTCGGCCCGCAAGCGCACCCTCGAGCGCGAGCTCGACTGGGTGCGGATGGCCCCCCGGGCCCGCCAGGCCAAGGGCAAGGCCCGCCTGGCCGCCTACGAGAAGCTCCAGGCCGAGGCCGAGGCGGCCGAGCGGGGCCCCGACCGGCTGCAGATCCACATCCCGCCCGGCCCCCACTTGGGCGACCAGGTCATCGTCGTCGACCACCTGGCCAAGGGCTACGGCGACCGGCTGCTCATCGACGACCTGTCGTTCTCGCTGCCCCCGGCCGGCATCGTCGGCATCATCGGGCCCAACGGCGCCGGCAAGACCACGCTGTTCCGCATGCTCACCGGGGCCGAGCAGCCCGACGCCGGCGCGATCACCGTCGGATCGTCGGTCGAGTTGGCCTACGTCGACCAGTCCCGCGAGGCCCTCGACGCCGACAGCACGGTCTACGAGGAGATCACCGGCGGCCAGGACCTGCTGAAGGTGGGCACCCGCGAGGTCAACGGCCGGGCCTACGTGGCCTCGTTCAACTTCCGGGGCTCCGACCAGCAGAAGAAGGTGGGGGTGCTGTCCGGCGGCGAGCGCAACCGGGTCCACCTGGCCAAGATGCTGCGCCGGGGCGGCAACGTGCTGCTGCTCGACGAGCCCACCAACGACCTCGACGTCGACACGCTGCGGGCGCTGGAGGACGCGCTGGAGGCCTTCCCCGGCTGCGCCGTGGTCATCAGCCACGACCGCTGGTTCCTCGACCGCATCGCCACCCACATCCTGGCCTTCGAGGGCGACAGCCAGGTCCGGTGGTTCGAGGGCAACTTCAGCGAGTACGAGGCCTGGCGGCACAAGGAGCTGGGCGCCGAGGCCGACCAGCCCCACCGCATCAAGTACAAGCCCCTCGTGCGTTAGCCGCGGCCGGATCGGGTAGCGCACCACCATGACCCTCCCGTCCACCACCGACGTCGGCCGCGCCGTCGCCACCTACTTCGACGCCTGGCGGGCCCGGGACTTCGACACGCTGCGCGGGGTGCTCGACGACGACGTCACCTTCGTCGGGCCCCTCGGCCGGGCGGACAACGCCGACGAGTGCCTGGCCGGCCTGCGGGGCCTGCGCGAGATCCTCACCGACATCGCCGTCGAGCGCACCTTCGTCGACGGCGACGACGTGCTCACCTGGTTCACCCTCCACACGACCGTGGCCGGCGAGGTCGGCCCGGTGGTCAACTGGTGCCACGTCGAGAACGGGAAGATCACCCGCATCCGGGTCACCTTCGACCCCCGGCCCCTGATCGACGCCGGGTCCTGACCCCGGCGTAACCGCCCGTGCCCGGCGACCTCACCCTCCGACCCCTGGCGGTCGAGGACGTACCGCCCGCCGAGGCGCTGCTCGACGCCGTGCTGGCCGGGCGCCGCCAGGCCCGCCTGGGCGAGACCCTCGACGTCCTCGCCCCCGGGCTGGCCGGTGCCGGGGCGTGGGACGGTGACCTGCTGGTCGGGCTGGCCACCTGGACGCCGCCGGACCCCGCCGCCCGCTCCGAGCTGGCCGCCCTGGCCGTCGCCCGGGGGCGCCGGGGCGAGGGCCTGGCCGGCCGCCTGGTGGAGGCCGCGGCCGACGCCGCCCGGGCGGCGGGCGCCGCCGCCCAGTGGCTGGTCACCACCAACGACAACCTCGACGCCCTCCGCCTCTACCAGCGCCACGGCTACCGCCTGGTGCGGGTGCGGCCGGGCGCCGTGGACGAGGCCAGGCGGGCCAAGCCGGCGATCCCCGAGACCGGGGCCTACGGCATCCCGCTGCGGGACGAGCTGGTGCTGGAGCGGGACCTGGCGGGCTAGTCCGTGGCCGGTGACCCCGGCGGCGGCGGGTGGTCCGGCGGCTCGTCGGGTGCACCCGGCGCCAGCAGCGCCAACACGCGGCCGGCCTGGTCGTCCGGCCCGCCGTCGTCGGGGGTGAGGCGCAGATCGGGTGCCACCGGCGCCTCGTAGGGGTCGTCGATGCCGGTGAACCCGGTGATCTCGCCCCGCCGGGCCTTGGCATACAGGCCCTTGGGATCGCGGGCCTCGCACACCGCCAACGGGGTGTCGACCCAGACCTCGACGAACCGCAGCCCTGCCGCCTCGTGGACCACCCGAGCACGGTCGCGGTCGGCGGCGTAGGGGCTGATCAC
>DASXRH010000445.1:0-10843 GCA_036506715.1 Acidimicrobiales bacterium | reverse complement strand
CGACCATCGCCCGGCACCATCACGACGAACGGCGGCGACGGCCCTCGACAGCCTCCCGGGGAAAGTCTGACCGCCCGCGCCCGCCCATGTGGGCGAGGGCAGCGAGGGACCACCTCGTCGGTGTCGGCGTCGGTGGTGATCCCCCGGCCAATCGGGCCGGTGCCGGCGTCCTTCCCGGGGCGCGGACCACCGCTTGACAGCCACGGCTATCCTCACGCCGGGGAGTCACGGCAGTACGTCCCGCGTGCAAAGGTCCGGTGTGGCGGCACCCCCGCGCGGGCGGTCGTAGGGAGCGCGGAGTGGAGCGAGGAGCGACGACCACCGGTGCCGACGTCGACCCCTCGCCCCGGGCCGTCCCCCGGGCCCGGCTGCGCCCACCGCAGGTCCGGGCGCTGCGCCGGGAGCGGCTGCTGCGGTCGCTGGCCGGCGCCGCCGACCACCGCGTGATCCTGGTCACGGGGCCGGCGGGCAGCGGCAAGACCACCCTGCTGGCCCAGTACGTCGACGCCGCCGCCGGGCCCGTCGCCTGGTACCACCTCGACGCCGCCGACGGCCGCGAGGCGACCCTGCTGCGCAACCTCGGCCAGGCCCTGGCCCCGGTGCTGCCCGGTGCGACCGCGGGTGGCTGGGCGTCGGTCGACCAGGCCGCCGCCGCCCTCGACGCGGTCACGCCCGCGCCCGGCGCGCCCCCGGTGGTACTGGCCCTCGACGACCTCCACCTGGTGGCGGGCACACCCGCCGAGGCGGCGCTCGGCCGGCTGGTCGAGCTGCTGCCGCCGTGGCTGGTGCTGGCGGCCACCTGCCGGCAGTCGCCCCGCTGGAACCTGTCGCGGCTGCGGGTCTCGGGCGCCCTCCACGAGGTCGGGGCCGACGACCTGCGCTTCCGGTCGTGGGAGGTCGAGCGCCTGTTCGCCGACGTCTACGGCGAGCCGCTACCGCCGGCCGACCTGGCCCGCCTGGCCAGGGGGCTCGAGGGTTGGGCGGCCGGCCTCCAGCTGTTCCACCTGGCCACCCGGGGCAAGCACGCCAGCGAGCGGCGGCGGGCGGTGGCGGCGCTGCCGGCCCGGTCCCCGCTCATCCGCGACTACCTCAGCGGCAACGTGCTCGACGAGCTACCCGACGACCAGCGGGCCTTCCTCATCGACACCAGCGTGCTCGGGCGGCTCACCGCCCCGCTGTGCGACGCCCTGCGCGACCGGTCCGACAGCCGCCGGCTGCTGTCCGACCTCGAGGCCCGGCAGGTGTTCGTGATCCGCCTCGACGAGGACGACCTGGCCCTGCGCTACCACGAGGTGTTCCGGGCCTACCTCGAGACCCGGCTGGTCGAGCGGGACGGCGAGGCCCGGGCCAAGGACTGGTCCCGGCGGGCGGCCGGGCTGCTCGAGGCCGAGGGCGGCGGCTGCCTCAGCGACGCCCTGCGGGCCTACTGCTGGGCCGGCGACTGGCCGGCGGTGGGCCGGGTGCTGGCCACCGGGGGCGCCGAGCTGGCCGACGACTCGGCCTCGTGGCTCGACTGGTTGCCGCCCGGCCTGGTCGAGGACGACCCGTGGGTGATGATCGCCACCGCCCGCCGGGCCGCCGCCACCGGGCGGTTCACCGCCGCCCTCGACCGCTACCAGCGGGTGGACGAGCTCCACGCCGCCGCCCGTGACATCGCCCAGCGCGAGCGCGCGGTCATCGCGGCCTGGCTCGACCCGGGCGCCGCGGCCCCCACAGGGTGGGCCGGACGCCTGCGGGCCGTGCTGCGCGCCCACCCGGTGGCCGAGCCGCTGGCCGAGGTGACCCTGGCCGGCACGATCGTCGGGGTGGCCATCGGGCCGCCAGCCGGCGGGCCGGCGGCGGGTGACGCGCTGGTCGACGGCGTGGCGGCCGTGCTGGCCGGCCGGCTCGCCGCCGGCAGCGGGCGCCTCCTGGCCCTGGCCGACGACCCCGACGTGCCGCTGGCGCTGGCGGTCGGCGCCCGACTGGCGCTGGCCTTCGCCACCGCCCTGGCCGGCCGGCCCGTGGCCGCCGAGCTGTCCGAGCTGTCCGAGCTGGTGGAGCTGGTGGACGTGCCGTGGCTGTCGGCCCTGGCCCTGGCCGCCGCCACCGGCCTCGGCGACGACGGCGCCGGCACCCGCCGGGCGCTGTCCGTGGCCGGCGAGCGCGACGCGGCGGGTGATCCCTGGGGGGCTGCCGGGGCCCGGCTGATGGCGGCGCTCGGGACGGTGCTGGCCGGCGGCGGCCCGGTGGCCGAGCTCGACGACCTCGCGGCTCGCTTCCGGCGGCTGGAGGCGAACGTCCTCGAGGCGTGGTGCCGGGCGTGGCAGGCCACCGCCCTGGCCCGGACCGGCGATCCCGGCGCGGCCGAGGCCGCCCGGACCGCGGAGCGCCTGGCCGACCGGGCCGGGGTGCCCGGGGCCCGGGTGTGGGCGCTCACCGTGTCGGCCCAGGTCGCCGCAGGCGACGAGGCCGCCGACCACCTGGCCCGCGCCGCCGAGGTCCGGCGCCGGTGGGACGTCGACGTCGCCGTGCCCGAGCCGGCCCCGGGCGGCGGGGGCCCCGTGGCACCCGCCGCCGCTGCTGCCGCTCCCGGCGTCGTGGCGGGCGGGGGTCCGGGCGCGCGCCCGGCTCGTCCCGGGTTGCGGGTGCGGTGCCTCGGCGGGTTCCGGCTCGAGCTCGACGGCAGCCCCGTGGACGTGGCGGCGGTCAAGCCCCGGGCCCGCTCGGCGCTGCACGTGCTGGCCGCCCACGGCGGGCGGCCGGTCCACACCGAGACGCTGGTCGACGCCCTGTGGCCCGACCTCGACGCCGCCGCCGGCAAGCGCAACCTCCAGGTGGCGGTGTCGTCGCTGCGGCGGCTCCTCGACCACCACCGGGCCGGGGCCGGGGCGCTGGTGCGGCGGGAGGGCCCGGCCTACGTCCTGGCGCTGCCGGACGTCGGTTGCGCCGACGTGGTGGTGTTCGCCGCCGCCTGCACCGAGGTCCGCGACGCCGCCCGCGCCGGCGACGCGGACCGGGTGCTCGACGCCGGCGACCGGGCGCTGGTGGCCTACGGCGGCGACCTGCTACCCGAGGAGGGCCCGGCCGACTGGGCCGTCGAGCGGCGCCGCCAGCTGGCCGCCGACGCCACCGAGGTGGCCCAGACGGTGGCCGAGGCCGCGCTCGACCTCGGCCTCCACGACGTGGCCGCGAGCGCCTGCGCCCGCGGCCTCGAGATCGACCGCTACCACGACGGCCTGTGGCGCCGCCTGGTCGACGCCCAGGAGCGGTCAGGCGATCTGGCGGCCGCCGCCCGCACCCAGGAGCGCTACCACGAGGTGCTGCGCGAGCTGGGCCTGCCCGCCGAGCCCGCGGCCGCCGGCAGCGACGCCGAGCTGGCGCTCGACGCCTGAGAGCGCGCGCGGATAGGTCGCGCCGTCTCGACGAACGGTCACTGTGTTTCCCGCTCTTGGCGCTTCGCGCCGGGCCGCTCGGGCCACGGTCTCGCCTATCGGCTCGCCCTCTGAGCGCGTGTGCGGGGCCGTCAGATCAGGCCCTGGCGCAGGGCGTAGGCCACGGCGTGGGACCGGTTGCGCAGCTGCAGCCTGGACGTGACGTCGTGGATGATGTTCTTGACCGTGCGCTCGGAGTAGGACAGGTCGTCGGCGATCTCGGCCGTGTCCCAGCCGTCGGCCACCAGCTTGAGCACCTTGACCTCGCGGTCGGTGAGCCCGCCGAAGGTGAGGCCCCGGGGCGACAGCACCTGGCGCTGCAGGCGGCCGATCTGCTCGAGCAGCCGGCCCAGCAGGTCGGGGGGCACGGTGCCGTCGCCGGCGGCCGCGGCCCGGATGGCCGGCACCAGCCGCTCGGGCACGGCGTCGGACCGGCGCAGCAGGCCGCAGGCGCCGGCCTCGGTGACGGCCAGGACGGCCGCGTCGTCGAGCCGGCCGGCCACCACCAGCACCCGATGGGCGCCGGCCCGGGTCAGCGCCCGGATGGTCTGGGACGCCCGCTCGTCGACCTCGTCGACCACCACCACCGCCACGCCGGCCGCCGGCAGGCCGGGCTCGGCCCGGCCGCCGCCGTCGTGCAGGCGCACCTCGATGCCGGGCTGGCCCCGCAGCTGGGCCTCGACCCCCGATCGGGAGACCGGATCGTCGGCGTGGACCAGGACCGGGATGCGTGCAGACACCCGCCCTCCGTTCTGTGCGCTCGGGCCAGGAGCGGCCCGTCCGCTCTGCCCCCGGCACCGTCCCACACCTGCCTTCACAGGCACTCAACGCCCGCTCAACGGGCACCGGGCGCGCCCGGTTGGGGTGCCCGTTGAGGCAGGGCGGCCAGGTGCGGCGGCGGTCGACGTCCCGGCCGGGTTGGTGGCGGTGACCCAGCCCACCGCCACCAACCCGCCGGTCGGGTCAGGTCACGGCGGGTCCGGCCGGGACCACCAGGCATCCGAGCGGAAGTGCTCGTCGAGGCCGGGGTCGTCGGGGGTGAGCCCCCGCTGGGCCAGCGTCGTGAACCACAGGTCGCGCTTGGACTCGGGGAGGCCGTCGCCGCACCAGGGGCAGTGGGTGATCGGGGCGGCGTCGAGACCGCCATCGCGCACCAGGCAGTACTCGTCGAACACCGCGTCGTAGACGACGTGGCGCCCGGGCGCGGCGGCGGCGCCGGGCACGTCGCCGACCTGGAGGTGCGCGTACATGTCGTCGCAGCAGTGGTCTCGCATCCCGGGCCGAGCGTGCCCGCGGGGACATGCCGGACGCACCGGGGAATCTCCCGGTTCCCCGACCGGGAATTCCCCCGCCGACCGCCCGGCAACGGGTTAAGGCCCCGAGAATGGCGGCGGTGCCGGCGATAAGACAGCGCTAAAGGGCGCTGGCCTGGAGGTTTTCGGGTTAGACCCGGAATCCGGCGGCATCCATACGGTGCCTGCCGGAGGAGCGTGACTCGATGGGCGACCCGATCTTCGTGACGATCACCGTGGCGTTCTGCGCCCGGGCGGTCGCCTATGGCCGGTGATCGGGCACCATTACCCCTGGTGATGAGCACCGAGACCGCGGCCGCCGCCGGCGACGACGCCGCCGGCACCGACCGGCGGCGGGGCACCTTGAGGATCTACCTCGGCGCCGCGCCCGGTGTGGGCAAGACCTTCGCCATGCTCAACGAGGGCCGCCGCCGGCGCGAGCGGGGCACCGACGTGGTCATCGGGTTCGTCGAGACCCACGGCCGGGCCCAGACCGCCCGCCAGATCGCCGACCTGCCGGTCGTGCCCCGGCGCACCGTCCTCCACAGGGGCGTCAGCCTCCCCGAGATGGACGTCGACGCTGTTGTGGCCCGCCGGCCCCAGGTCGCCCTCGTCGACGAGCTGGCCCACACCAACGCCCCCACCAGCCGCCACCCCAAGCGCTGGCAGGACGTCCGCGAGCTGCTCGACGCGGGCATCGACGTCATCACCACGGTCAACGTCCAGCACCTCGAGTCGATCAACGACGTGGTCGAGCGGATCACCGGGGTGCGCCAGCGCGAGACCCTGCCCGACGAGATCGTCCGGTCCGCCGACCAGATCGAGCTGGTCGACATGAGCCCCGAGGCGCTGCGCCGGCGCATGGCCCACGGCAACATCTACGCGGCCGAGCAGATCGATGCCGCGCTGGCCAACTACTTCCGGCCCGGCAACCTGGCGGCGCTGCGGGAGCTGGCGCTGCTGTGGGTGGCCGACCGGGTCGACGACGAGCTCGAGGGCTACCGCGAGCGCCACGGCATCACCGAGCCGTGGGAGACCCGCGAGCGGGTGGTGGTGGCGGTCACCGGGGCGCCCAGCGCCGACCATCTCATCCGGCGGGCCGCCCGCATCGCCCAGCGCACCCGGGGCGAGCTGGTCGGGGTGCACGTGCGGGCCGACGACGGGCTGCAGGGGGTCAACGACCGGATCGACGTCCAGCGCCGGCTGCTCGAGGAGATGGGCGGCACCTACCACGAGACCGCCGGCAGCGACGTGGCCGCCGCGCTGGTCGACTTCGCCCGGGCCGAGAACGCCACCCAGCTCGTGCTGGGGGCCAGCAGCCGGTCGCGGGCCGCCGAGCTGGTGCGGGGCTCGGTGATCAACCGGGTGGTGCGGCTGTCGGGGCCGATCGACGTCCACGTCATCTCCCACCTGGGCCACGACGGCGGCGACGACCAGGCGCTGCCGGCCGCCCCGGGGTCGCGCCGCCACCCCGCCGCCCTGCCGCCCAACCGGCGGGCCTGGGGGTGGCTGCTGGCCACGGTGGGGATCGCCGCGCTGTCGGCCGTGCTGGTGCCGCTGCGCGACGACATCGGCCTGCCCAGCATCCTGCTGCTGTTCATGGTGCTGGTGGTGTGCGTGGCCGCGGTGGGCGGCCTGGCACCGGCGCTGGCCGCCGCGCTCGTCGGCTTCCTGGTGGTCAACCGGCTGTTCACGCCGCCCATCCACACCTGGAGCATCGCCCAGGCCGACAACCTCCTGGCCCTGGTGATGTTCCTGGCGGTGGCGCTGCTGGTCAGCACGTTGGTGGCGGCGTCCGCCCGCCGGGCGGCCGAGGCGGCCCGGGCCGCGGCCGAGGCCGAGACGCTCGCCGGCCTGGTGGGCACGGTGGCCGAGCCCGACCCGCTGCCGGTCCTGGTCGACCACGTGCGCCGGGCCTTCGGCCTCACCGGCGCCACGCTGCTGCGCGACCTGGGCGACGACCGCTGGCAGGTGGAGGCGGCGTCGGGGGCGGAGGCCCCCCGCTCGCCGGCCGGCGCCGACGAGGTCCGCCCGCTCGGCGGCGACCTGGTGCTGGCCCTGCGGGGCAGCGGCCTCGCGGCCGAGGATCTGCGGGTGCTCAACGCGTTCGTGGCCCAGCTGGCGGCGGCCGTCGACCGGCGGCAGGTCGGGGCGAAGGCGGCCGAGGCCTCGGCGCTGGCCGAGGCCAACGAGCTGCGCAGCGCCCTGCTCCAGGCGGTGTCGCACGACCTGCGCACGCCGCTGGCCGGCATCAAGGCGTCGGCCAGCAGCCTGCGCCAATCCGACATCGAGTGGTCGGACGCCGACCGCGACGAGTTCCTGCGCACCATCGAGGACGAGACCGACCGCCTGGCCAGCCTGGTCGGCAACCTGCTCGACATGAGCCGCATCCAGGCCGGCGCGGTGGCCCCGGCGGCCCGGGAGGTGGGCCTGGAGGAGGTGGTGCCGGCCGCGCTGGCCGGCCTCGGCGAGCGGGCCGGGTCCGTCGACGTCGACGTGCCCGAGACCCTGCCGGCGGTGATCGCCGACCCGGCCCTGCTCGAGCGGGTCGTGGCCAACCTGGTCCAGAACGCCGTGGCCCACTCGCCCGTCGGCGCCACCGTACGGGTCGAGGCCGGCGAGGTGGGCGGGCGCGTGCTGATCCGGGTGGTCGACCGGGGCCGCGGCATCCCGGCGGCCGAGCGCGAGCGGGTGTTCCAGCCGTTCCAGCGCATGGACGACAGCCGGTCCCAGGGCGCGGGCGTGGGCCTGGGCCTGGCCGTGGCCCGGGGGTTCACCCGGGCGATGGGCGGCGAGCTGACGATCGACGACACCCCGGGCGGAGGGACGACCATGGTCATCGAGCTGAAGGCGGCGGCGTGAACCCCGTGACCCGGGCCGCGGCCACCGACCCCCTGGCCGTGCCCGACTCGCGGGTGCTGGTGGTCGACGACGAGCCCCCCATCCTGCGGGCGCTGGCCACCAACCTGCGGGCCCGGGGGTACACGGTCGACGTGGCTGCCACGGGCGAGGAGGCGCTGGCGCTGGCCGCCCGCCACCGGCCCGACGCGGTCATCCTCGACCTCGGGCTGCCGGGCATCTCGGGGATCGAGGTGATCGAGGGGCTGCGGGGGTGGACGGCGGTCCCCGTCATCATCCTGTCGGCCCGCGAGGCCGAGCAGGAGAAGGTGGCGGCGCTCGACGCCGGGGCCGACGACTACGTCACCAAGCCGTTCGGCATGGACGAGCTGCTGGCCCGGCTGCGGGCCGCCCTGCGCCGCAACGCCCCGGCGCCCGAGAGCGCCCTCGTCGAGACCGGCGACTTCGTCGTGGACCTGGCGGCCAAGCGGGTGCGCAAAGCCGACGGCGAGGTGCGGCTCACGCCCACCGAGTGGGGGCTGGTCGAGGTGCTGGTGCGCAACGCCGGGAAGCTGGTGTCGCAACGCCAGCTGCTCCAGGAGGTGTGGGGCCCCCAGTACGGCGAGGAGACCAACTACCTGCGGGTCCACATGGCCCACATCCGCCGCAAGCTCGAGCCCGACGCCTCCCGCCCCCGCTACTTCATCACCGAGCCGGGCATGGGCTACCGGTTCGAGGGTGCCATCGGGGCCTGACCGCCGCCGCCCCGCTGGCGGACGGCCTCGAACAGCAGGACCGCGGCCGCGGCCGCCGCCCCCAGCGAGTCGACGCCCCGGTCGCCGGGCATGGGGATGACCACCCGCCGGTCGGCGGCGGCGAACCAGGTCTCGGGCAGCCCCCGGTCCTCGGCCCCGACCACCAGCGCCGCCGGCCCGGACAGCGGCAGCGCCCAGTGCGGCGTGGTCCCGCCGGGGCCGGCCGCGAAGACGGGCAGCCCGTGGTGCCGCAGCCAGGCCAGGGTGGCCTCGGCGCCGGCCACGGCCACCGGCACGGCGAACACCGCCCCCTGCGACGCCCGCACCACGTTGGGGTTGACCAGGTCGGTCACCGGGTCGGCGACCACCACGGCGTCGACCCCGGCGGCGGCCGCCGACCGCAGCACGCTGCCGAGGTTGCCCGGCTTCTCCAGCCCGGCCACCACCAGCACCAGCGGGTCGGGCCCGGGGACCAGGCGGTCGAGGTCGGTGGGGAAGGTGCGGGCCACGGCCAGCACCCCGTCGGGCCCCTGGCGGCGCGACAGCCGGGCGAACACGGACTCGGCCACCACGGTGACGGCGGCCCCGGCGGCGGCCGCGTCGGCCACCAGCGCGGCCGTCGCCGCCGCCCCGTCGCCGCCCGGCGGACCGTGGAGCGGCGGGCAGGTCACGAGCTCGTCCAGTTCCACGCCGGCTGCGAGCGCCCGCTGGACCTCGCGCCGGCCCTCGACGACGAACCGGCCCGCCGCCTCCCGCTCCCGCCGCTTGCCGAGCCGGAGGATCGCCTTCACCCGGGGGTTGGCGGTGCTGGTGATCACGTCCCATCCTGGCACGGCCGGGGTGCGGGGTTGCGGGGCCGCCGGGCGCCGGTAGGTTGCCGCGATGGTGGTGCCCCTGCCGTCTCCCGAGGACGAGGAGCGGGCGCGCCCGACGGCGGCGCAGGCCCAGGCGGTGGCCGTGGGCCTGGCCTCGGGGGCGGCGCCGCCCGCCGGGCTGACCGGCCTCCAGCGGGTGCTGCTCGAGGCCACGATCGCGGCGCTGACCGACCACCCGATCGACCTGTCCGGCTACACGCCGATCACCCCCGACGAGCTGGGCGAGCTGCTACGCCGGCGCAACCTCGCCTTCCGCACCCGCTGCATCCAGCTCATGCTGCTGGCGGCGCTGGTGCTGCGCCCGCTGCCCCGCGAGGTCCCGGCCAAGGTCCAGCGCTACGCGGCCGCCCTCGGGGTCGACGAGAGCATGGTCGAGGTGGCCCAGGAGTTCGCCCGCGGCACGCTGGGGCTGGCCGCCATCGACTTCGAGCGCAACGGCTACACCCACGACTGGGGCCACGACGAGCGCCAGGAGCTGCACACCTCGCACGCGCTGGCCAAGGCCTGGGACTTCGCGGTGGCCGACCCCGACCTCGCGGCCCGGTGGGCGGCGCTCGAGGGCCTGCCCGAGGGCACGCTGGGCCGGAGCGTGTGGCAGATGTACGCCGCCCGCGGCTTCGTCTACCCGGGCCTGCCGGGCTCGGCGCCGCCGCTGCTGGCCCAGCACGACTGGGTCCACGTGCTGGCCGACTACGGCACCACCGTCGAGTGCGAGCTCGAGGTGTTCGCCCTCATCGCCCGGGCCAACGACGACATGCACGGCTTCTCGCTGCTGGCCATGGTGGTGTCGCTGTTCGAGACCGGGTACCTGCGCAGCGGCGCCGGCCTGTTCGAGTACGACATGGGCCACCTGTCCCACGCCCCGTGCGCCGGCCGGGCCATGGCCGAGCGGGTGGCCGACGCGATGGCCCGGGGCGCCTGGTGCCGCGACGAGGAGACGGGCGACGCCAGCGTCGACTTCCTGCGCATCGACTGGTTCGGCCTGGCCGACATGCCCATCGAGGACGCCCGGGCCCGGTTCGGCCTCCGCCCCCGCTCCGACCGGGCGCTGTGGGCCGGCTCGGTCACCCCGTGGGAGACGGGCGGCATCAGCCCCTTCCAGCTCGACGCCGGCCGGGCCCTGGCCGGGCGCATGGGCCGCACCTACGACTCGTTCGGCGCCACGCCCCTGGTGGTCCCCAGGCCCTGACGGCGGCGGCTACATGCCCTCGCCGAACTCGCAGGCCACGCCGTCGCCGTCGTCGTCGAGGCGGCGGCTGTAGCCCGGGTCGCCGGCCAGCAGCGGTATGGCGCCGGCCCGGAAGGCCTCGAAGCAGTTGCGGAAGCCGGGCCCGTCGGGCCCGGGCTCGGTGCTGGGCGGCGCCGGCCGGGGCGGATCGGTGGGCCGGGACGTGGTCGGTGGGGTCGTCGTGGTCGGGGCGGCGGTCGTGGTGGTGGCCGGCCGGGTGGTCGTGGTGGTGGGCGCCGGTGTGGTGGGCGGCGCCGTGACCGGGGCGGTGGTGGGCGGCACCGTGGTCACGGTGGTGGTCGTCGTGGCGGTGGCGCCGGCCCGGTCGGCGTCGCCGTCGGAGCGCAGCTCCAGCGCGCCCCCGAAGATCACCCCCAGGGCGACCAGGGCGGCCGTGATGTCGACCGTGACCCGGGCCCACAGCGGGGCCGACCGGTAGCGC
>DASXRH010000444.1:0-4275 GCA_036506715.1 Acidimicrobiales bacterium | reverse complement strand
TCGAGCCGCCAGGCCTTGGGGGTGTCGATGAGGGTGAGCTGCTTGGTCATGGGGCCAGTATCCGGAGGGGGTGTGACAGTTTGGGGCTCCCCGGGCGGGTCGACCGCCACAAATCTCCGGCACATGCCCCTGACCAGGTTGGACCCGGGGGCGCCGGGGGCCAACGGCCGGACCGGAGGGCCGGGGGCCAACGGTCGGACAGGGGCCGGGGGCCGACCGGCCGGACGGGAGCGCCGGGGGCGATCCGTCACACGGGGGCGCCGGGGGCCACCAGGGGCCAGGGTCGCTGGCGCTCGACGACGCGGGCCAGGTCCAGGAGCAAGGCGTCCTGGTGGTGGCGGCCGATGACCTGCATCCCGACGGGTAGGCCGTCGACGCGCCCGGCGGGGATGGAGATGGCCGGGTTGCCGACGATGTTGGCCGGGATGGTGAGGGCGCCGTTGTTCTCGGGGCCGACGCCCTGGGTGCCGACGGCGAGGTTGAGCGTCGTGTCGGCGCCGAAGGCGACGTCGGGGTTCGTGGCGCAGATGACGAAGTCGACCTGGTCGAACAGCTCGGCCATGGCCTCGTTGGCCTCGGTGCGCTGCAGCTCGCAGGTGGCGGCCAGCGACAGGTCGAACATCTTGTCCGCCATGTCCAGGCCGAACGCCATCTCCAGCGTCATGTCGTCGCGGCAGTCGGGCCAGCGGTCGCCCAGGTCCCGGCGCAGCTGGGCCAGGTTGGACATGGCCCACTCGAACCCGAGCCCGGGCAGCCGCACCGGCACGTCGACCAGCCGCAGCCCGGCGTCGCGGGCCAGGGCGTCGCCCTGCTCGCGCACCAGGGCCTCGACCTCGGGGAGGACCACGGCGCCGCCCAGGTCGGGGGCGATGACGGCGGTGCGGCCCCGCAGGTCGTGGGACCCGAGGTCGCGCTCCCAGCCGTCGATGCGGGGCAGGCTGTAGGGGTCGCGGGGGTCGTAGCCCGAGCACACGTCGTACCAGCGGGCCACGTCGCGCACCGATCGGGCCAGGCAGCCGACGACCACCGTCAGCGGGGCGATCTCGGTGCGGGGGCCCCGGGGGATGCGGCCGGCGGTGCCCTTCATCCCCACCAGGCCGCAGAAGCCGGCGGGGATGCGGATCGACCCGCCGCCGTCGCCGCCGGTGGCGATGGGCAGCAGCCCGCCGGCCACGGCGGCCGCCGAGCCGGCCGACGAGCCGCCCGTGGTGCGGCCGATCCGCCACGGGTTGTGGGTGGCGCCGTGGAGCCGGGTCACGCCGATGTTGAGGCCGCCGAACTCGCTGGCCGTGGTCTGGCCCAGCTTGACCACGCCGGCGGCCTCGAGCCGGGTGACCATGGTGGTTGTGTGGTCGGCGACGCGGTCGGCGAACACCAGGCTGGCCTCGGTCTGGGGCCAGCCGGCGACCGGTTCGAGCTCCTTGACGCCGATGGCCACGCCGCCGAACGGCAGGGCGACGTCGGCGGCGGCCGCGGCCGCCCGGGCGCCCTCGGGGTCGAGGAAGGGGACCGCGTTGAGCCCGCTGCGGTCGAGGGCGCCGAGCACGGCTTCGACCTCCTCGACCGGCGTGCGCTCGCCGCTCCGGAAGGCGTCGACGAGCGAGCAGGCGTCACCCAGCCAGGGCACATCGGTCATGGCGGGGAGTCTGGCAAACGGCGACACGTGCACGCCGGTCGGCCCGGCGCGGCACCATGGCGCATCGAACCCGCCCGCCCGAGGAGGGCGCCGCCGCCCGTCTACCGCTCGCCGGTGGGCATCTCGATCGGTTGGTGGTACACCGCGCTCGTGGCGACCGCCATCGGCGTGGGCCTGGCAGTGTGGGCCCGCGACCTGGCCATGATCCCGGTCGTCGCCGTCTTCGTCCTGTTCGTGCCGGCGGACGTGCTCTGGCGGTCGCTGCACGAGGTGGTGGAGGCGCGGGTCGAGCACGGACCGCCCGCCGGGCTCCACCTCCGGACCCGGTGGACGACCCGGCAGGTGGCGGTGACGCAGATCCGGTCGGTCCGCCTGTACACGGGCCCGGTGCGCAGCCTCGAGGACAGCCGGGACACCGATCTCGGGTGTGCGCTGATCCGCCTCCGGTCGGGACGCCGCTATGCCGCGCCCCGCCGGCCCGGGGACCTCTTCGACGAGGTGCTGGCCGAGTTGCGGGCGGTGGCGCCGGCGCTCGACGTGACGGCCAGCAGCTTCGGCTCGCTGCGGCGCACGCGGCTCTGACCTGCGGGAACACGGCTCCGTCGCCGGTCCCGCCTACAGTCGCTCCGATGGACGCCCGCACCTGGCTCGGCCTCGAGCCCACCCACAACCCCATGCGGTGGGTGCTGCCGGTCACCCCGGGCATCTCGACCGCGGGCCCGTTCCTGTTCGGCGGGTGCGGGCTCGGGGCCGCGATCGCCGCCATGGAAGCGGTCAGCGGCCGGCCGGTGGTGTGGGCCGCGGCCCAGTACCTGTCCTACGCCCACCCGCCGTCGGTGCTCGACATCGACGTGACTCTGGCGGTCCAGGGCCGCAGCATCACCCAGGCCCGGGCGGTGGGCCACGTGGCCGACACCGAGATCCTGACCGTCAACGCCGCCCTCGGGACCCGCGACGTGAAGGCCGAGGGCTCGTGGGTCGAGCCCCCGTCGGTGCCCCCGCCCGAGGAGTGCGCGGTGCGGGGCCCCCGCATCCCCGGCCAGGCGTCGATCATGGACCGGCTCGACGTGCGGCTGGCCAACGCGCGCAGCTGGGACGACCTGGACGGCAACCCGGCACCCGATGGCCGCTCGATCCTGTGGGCCCGGGTACCCGACCTGCTGGAGGTGTCCTCGGGCGCCAGCCTGGCCATCCTCGGCGACTACGTGCCCTTCGGCATCGGCCAGGCGCTGGGCCGGTTGGGGGGCGGCAACAGCCTCGACAACACGCTGCGGGTCTACCGGCTGGTGCCCACCGAGTGGGTGCTGCTGGACATCCGGATCCTCGCCGTCGCCCACGGGTTCGGCCACGGGGCGGTCCACCTGTGGTCCGAGGACGGCACGCTGCTGGCGACGGCCAGCCAGTCGACGATCATCCGCTTCGCCGAGCCCGAGATGTTCGAGCGGCCCGTGTGACAGCATCCGGTCATGCAGCGCTACGGCATGACCATCCCGTTCGACGACCAGCCCCTGCACGCCCAGCGCGACCGGATCGTCGAGCTGGCGGACCTCGGGTACACCGACGTGTGGTCGTCCGAGGCCAACGGGGCCGACGCCTTCACCCCGCTGGCGCTGGCCTCGGTGTGGGCGCCGACGCTGCGGCTGGGCACGGCCATCGTGCCGGCCTTCACCCGGGGCCCTGCGTGCCTGGCGCAGAGCGTCGGGTCGCTGGCCCAGGCGGCGCCGGGGCGGCTGGCGCTGGGGGTGGGCACGTCGTCCAACGTCATCGTCGAGGGCTGGAACGGCATTCCCTTCGAGCAGCCCTACCAGCGCACCCGGGACGTGGTCCGCTTCCTGCGCCAGGCGCTGGCGGGCGAGAAGGTGAGCGGCGAGTTCGACAGCTTCTCGGTCCGGGGGTTCCGCCTCGGCGTGGTGCCCGAGGAGCCGGTCCCGCTGCTGGTGGCCGCCCTGCGGGAGGGCATGCTGCGCCTGGCCGGACGCGAGGGTGACGGGGCCGTCATCAACTGGCTGTCGGCCGAGGACGTGGCCACGGTGGCGCCGATCGTCCACGACGCCGCCGGCGGCGAGCCCCGCGAGGTGGTGGCCCGCATCTTCGTCGCCCCCACCGACGACGCCGACCGGGTGCGGGGGATGGGCCGCTTCGCCATCGCCGCCTACCTGAACGTGCCGGTCTACGCCGCCTTCCACGAGTGGCTGGGCCGGGGCGACCGGCTGGCCGACATGTGGCGGCTGTGGAAGGAGGGCGACCGGCGGGCGGCGGCCGAGGCCATCCCCGACTCGGTGGTCGACGAGCTGATCGTGTGGGGTCCGCCCGAGGCCTGCCGCGAGCACATCCAGCGCTATGTGGACAACGGGGTGACGACCCCCGCCCTCGCGTTGCTGCCCTTCGGCTTCGACGGCGCCCAGGCGGTGCGCGACCTGGCCCCCCGCTGACCCGCGGGGGTGGGGTTGTCCCCACCCGGCGGACACCAGCGATCACCATCCAAATTGCAAGCGGCCGATCGTACCGTCCGCTCATGCGGTCGATCCCCCCGGCCCCGACGCTCCCGGCGCCCCCGAGGAACCCTCGGGGGAATCCCCGATGCCCCCGGACGGTTGGCACCCGTAGCGTGCTCGGCATGACCCCCGGCGGCGGCCCCC
>DASXRH010000443.1:0-2174 GCA_036506715.1 Acidimicrobiales bacterium | reverse complement strand
GACTCGGCCTTGCTGGCCTGGGTGGCCCACGACACGCTCGGGGCCGACCGGGCGCTGGCGGTGACCGCGGTGTCGCCGTCTCTGGCCGCCGCCGAGCGGGGCGACTGCGGGGCGCTGGCAACCGAGTGGGGCCTGCGCTGGCAGGAGGTCGAGACCGACGAGATGGCGCAGGCCGCCTACCGGGTCAACGACGGCGACCGCTGCTACTGGTGCAAGGACGCCCTGCTCCGGGCGCTGGGGCCGCTGGCGGCGGGGGAGCGGGGGGCCACCGTCGTCCTCGGGGTCAACCTCGACGACCTCGGCGACCACCGGCCCGGGCAGCGGGCCGCCGCCGAGCGGGGGGCGACGTTCCCCCTGGTCGACGCCGGGTTCGCCAAGGCGGACGTGCGGTCGTGGTCGCAGCGCCTCGGCCTGCGGACCTGGGACAAGCCGGCCGCCGCCTGCCTGGCCTCCCGCCTGCCCTACGGCACGCCCGTGACCCTGGGCCGCCTGTCGGCCGTCGAGCGGGCCGAGGCCGGGTTGCGGGCGCTGGGGTTCGCCGAGGTGCGGGTGCGGCACTACGGCGAGACCGCCCGGCTGGAGGTGCCCATTGGCCGCCTGGCCGACGTGGTGGCGGTCCGCGAGCAGGTCGTGGCGGCCGTGCGGGCCGCCGGGTACGGCTACGTGACCCTCGACCTCGAGGGCCTGCGGTCCGGCAACCTCAACGCCGCGCTCACGCGCCCGCCGGGCTGACCGGGGTCCAGGTGGGGAAGGCGATGTAGGGCACGCCCAGGTGGTCGCGGACCCGGCCCTTGCCGGCCAGCTCGGACAGGCACCGGCGGGCCTGGGCGGGGTCGCCCACCATCACCCCGTACTCGGCCGCGCTGAGCAGCAGCGGGCCGGCCTCGGCGTCGGCGTCGCCCGGGCGCAGCAGGGCGTCGACCTCGAGCGTGGGGCGGCAGGGCGAGGAGGCGTCGATGCACACGCAGTGGTAGACGATCCCCTCGAAGACCGACAACGCCCGGATGCGCACCGCCCCGTGTCTACCAGCGACCCCCACCCGCCCGACGACCGCACCGGGCCCACCGATCCGTCGCCCGACGACCGCACCGGGCCCGCCGGCGACGACCCGGCCGACGCGGCCGCCCTGGCCGCCTACGCCACCGCCCTCGCGGACGCGGTGGAGGCCGCCATCCCCCGCTGGGTCGACCGGTCGGTGCGGCGGGTCCTGGCCGCCCAGGGCATCGCCGCCGACGACCGGGTCGCGGCCGCCATCGCCGGCGCCGCCGGCGCGGCCCGGGACGAGGGCGCCCCCCGCGTGCGGGCACTGCTGGCCACCGACGTCGACCGCCAGGGCGGCACGCCGCTGGCCATCCTGCGGACCCTGGTCCGCCACCCGACGGCCGTCCTACGCGACGCCGGCGCCCGGCCGGTGGCGCGCGACGAGTTCAGCGTGCGCAACTTCCCCGACGACGCCTACGACCTCACCCCGGCCAGCTTCGGCGATGTGGACCCGGCCCTGCACGAGCCCGGCATCGTGTGGGGGGCGGCCAAGGCCCATGTCCACCTGGCCCGCCGGCGCCGGGAGGGCATGCGCTGAGCATGATCGTGTGACGAGCACCAACGCGGCGCGCCGTGGCGGTCGTAGTCGACGCGTCGGTGATGGTGGAGGTGCTGCTCCGCACGCCGACGGGTCGGTCGGCCGCCCTGCGCCTGCGGGGCGAGCCCGCGGCCGCCCCCGACATCCTCGACGCCGAGGTGGCCCAGGCCGTGCGGCGCGCCGGGCGCCGGGGGCTGCTCGACGACCGCCAGGTCACCGAGGCGCTCGACGTGCTGCTCGACGCCCCGGTGCAGCGGGTCCCCAGCCGGCTGCTGGTGCGGCGGACCCGGACGTGGTGGCCGAACGCGACCGTCCACGACGCCCTGTACCTCGGCGTCGCCGCCGCCCAGGGGGCGCGGGTGCTCACCTGCGACGGGCCGCTGTCCCGGGCGCCGGCGCTCGGGGTGCCCGTCGAGAACGTGCGCGTCACCTGAGGTCCGGCGGCCGTAGCCTTCCGCCATGACCGAACGCCTCGTCGTGATCGGGGGCGACGCCGCCGGCATGAGTGCGGCCATGCAGGTGCGGCGGCGGCAGCCCGAGCGGGAGATCGTGGTGCTGGAGAGGGGCCGGTGGACCAGCTACTCGGCCTGTGGCA
>DASXRH010000442.1:0-2480 GCA_036506715.1 Acidimicrobiales bacterium | reverse complement strand
CGATGGTCTCGGGGCGGAGGTCCTTGGGGTGAGGGCTGGTGTAGCGGACCCGGCGGATGCCCTCGACGGCGCCCACCGCCCGCAGGAGCTCGGCGAACAGCGGGCGCACCCGGGTGCCCGGGTCACCCGCCCGGCGCCGGGCCAGCGTGAGGTCGCGGCCGTAGCTGTTGACGTTCTGGCCCAGCAGGGTGACCTCGGTGACCCCGTCGGCGGCCAGCGCCCGCACCTCGCCCACGATGTCGTCGACCGGCCGGCTGATCTCGCGGCCCCGCACCGCGGGCACGATGCAGAAGGCGCACGAGTTGTCGCACCCGATCTGGATGGTGACCCACCCGGCGTAGGGCACCTCGCGCCGGGCAGGGAGGGCGCTGGGGAAGGCGTCGGCGTCGGCGGCCGCCGTCTCCTCCAGGATCTCGACGAGCGACCGGCCCGCCTGGCGCTGCTCGACCAGCAGCTCGGCGGCCCGGGGCACGTTGTGGGTGCCGAATACGACGTCGACGTGCGGCGCCCGCTCGACGATGAGCTCGCGGTCCTTCTGCGCCAGGCAGCCGCCGACCACGATCTGCATGTCGGGCCGGCGTTGCTTGAGCGCCTTGAGCTGGCCCAGGTTGCCGTAGAGCTTGTTGTCGGCGTTCTCGCGGATGCAGCAGGTGTTGAGCACCACCACGTCGGCCTCGTCGACCGAGGCAGCCCGGCGCAGGCCGTCGGCCTCCAGCAGGCCGGCGATGCGCTCGGAGTCGTGCTCGTTCATCTGGCACCCGAAGGTGCGCACGATGTAGGTCTTGTCGGTCATCGCAGGGAGCAAGGGTAGGCCACGGGTCGCGGCACTCCCCCACCGGTATCGACGGATCGTGGACCCGTGGGGGACGGCGGCCGCCACACCACCGCCCCCCAACGGGACCCCGGTCAGTCGAGCGAGATCGGCTCGTCGTCGGCGGCCGTCATGCGGTCGCCGGCGACCGTGGCCCCGACCAGGCCGTTGCCGTTGCCCGCGACCTCGCCGTTGGCGTCGACGCCGGTGGCCGGCGAGTCGATGCCGAGGTGCGAGCGGATGCGCTCGGAGATCTCGACCATGACCTCGGGGTGCTCGAGCAGGAAGAGCTTGGCGTTCTCCCGGCCCTGGCCGAGCTGCTCGCCGTCGTACGTGTACCAGGCCCCCGACTTCTTCACGAAGCCCAGGTCGACGCCGATGTCGAGCAGCGAGCCCTCGCGGCTGATGCCCTTGCCGTACATGATGTCGAACTCGCCCTGCTTGAAGGGCGGGGCGCACTTGTTCTTCACGACCTTGACCCGGGTGCGGTTGCCCACCACCTCGACGCCGTCCTTGATGGACTCGATGCGGCGGATGTCGAGCCGGACCGACGAGTAGAACTTGAGCGCCCGTCCGCCGGGGGTGGTCTCGGGCGACCCGAACATCACGCCGATCTTCTCGCGCAGCTGGTTGATGAAGAGGGCGATGGTGCGGGACCTGTTGAGGTTGGCCGTGAGCTTGCGCAGCGCCTGCGACATGAGCCGGGCCTGCAGGCCGACGTGGGTGTCGCCCATCTCGCCCTCGATCTCGGCCCGGGGCGTGAGCGCCGCCACCGAGTCGATGACCACCACGTCGATGGCGCCGGAGCGGACGAGCATGTCGGCGATCTCGAGCGCCTGCTCGCCGGTGTCGGGCTGGGAGATGAGCAGCTCGTCGATGTCGACCCCGATGGCCCGGGCGTAGACGGGGTCGAGCGCGTGCTCGGCGTCGATGTAGGCGCAGATGCCCCCGTTGCGCTGGGCCTCGGCCACGACATGGAGCGCCAGGGTGGACTTGCCCGACGACTCGGGCCCGTAGATCTCGGTGACCCGGCCCCGGGGGAGGCCGCCGATGCCGAGCGCGAGGTCGAGCGAGAGCGCCCCCGTCGACACGGACTCGATGGCCATCGTGCCCTTCTCGCCCATCTTCATGACGGAGCCCTTGCCGAACTGCTTCTCGATCTGGCTGAGGGCCATCTCGAGGTTCTTCTGTCGATCCACCGGTGTGGTCCTTTCTGCGGTGGTGCGGATGGTGGCGGCGGGCGGCCCGGTGGCCATGACCCGTGCGATCTCGAGGAGGGGCCGTGTGCCCCCGTCGACAGAGCGGACGTTAGAGAGGGGGTGTGACACTTTGGGTCCGCACGACACGACTGTAGTTTCGAACGCCTGTTCGTTCAAGTGTTTGTGCGTTCCGGTCAGGTGAGGGGGCGGGCGTGGACGTCCTCGTAGCGGGGGCCGGCGCGCCCGCCCAGGTGGCTGCGGACGAGGTGGATGGCGGCCACCGGGAAGCGGGCCGCCAGCGGGGCGCCGGCCAGGGGGCGCAGCGACGCCCGGCGGGCCCGGGCCAGGGTGAGGTGGGCGCGGAAGGGGCGGTCCTCGGGCGGGCGGCCGTGGCCGGCGGTGGCGGCGATGACGGTGGCGGCGAGCTCGTCGAGGCCGGCGACCGGGAGACAGAGCACCTGGCGACCCAG
>DASXRH010000441.1:0-1857 GCA_036506715.1 Acidimicrobiales bacterium | reverse complement strand
CGGTCCTCGCCCAGCAGCGGCCCCAGGCCGACGCCATCGTGTTCTGCGGCGTCCACTTCATGGCCGAGTCGGCCGACATCCTCACCGGCGACCACCAGCGGATCATCCTCCCCGACCTCAACGCCGGCTGCTCGATGGCCGACATGGCCGACATCGACGAGGTCGAGGAGGCGTGGGAGGCGCTCGGCGAGGTGGTCGACGTCGACCGCATCGTGCCCATCACCTACATGAACAGCTCGGCGGCCCTGAAGGCGTTCGTCGGCCGCCACGGCGGCGCCGTGTGCACCTCGACCAACGCCCGGGCCGTGCTCGAATGGGCGCTGGGCGCCGCGCCCGGAGCCGGCGGCGGGACGGGCGACAAGGTGCTGTTCTTCCCCGACCAGCACCTGGGGCGCAACACCGGCGTGGCCATGGGCTACGGGCTCCGCGACATGGTGGTGTGGGACCCCCGCCGCGAGCGGGGCGGCCTGTCCGAGCGCGACGCCAAGGAGGCCACGTTCCTGCTGTGGCGGGGCCACTGCTCGATCCACCAGCGGTTCCGGCCCGAGCAGATCGCCGCCTTCCGGGCCGAGCACCCCGACGGCATCGTGGTCGTGCACCCCGAGGCCCCCCACGAGACCGTGCGGCTGGCCGACCAGGTGGGCTCGACCGACGCCATCATCCGGGCGCTGGACGCGGCGCCGACGGGGGCCACGATCGCGGTGGGCACCGAGATCCACCTGGTCAACCGGCTGGCCCAGGAGCACCCCGACAAGACGGTGGTGTCGCTCGACCCGCTGATCTGCCCCTGCTCGACCATGAACCGCATCGACGAGCCCCACCTGGCATGGGTGCTGGACGAGCTGGTGGCGGGCCGGGTGGTCAACCGCATCACGGTCGACCCCGAGACCGCCGCCGGGGCCCGCATCGCCCTTCAGCGCATGCTCGACATCACCTGAGCCACCTTCAGCGCATGCTCGACATCACCTGACCCGCTTCCTGCGCATGCTCGACATCACCTGACCCGGCGGGTCAGGCCTGCCCGCGCCGGGGCGGTTCCCGCCCCGGCGGCTGGTGGGGCCGGGGCAGGGGGTGCAGCGGCTGGATCGGCCGCTCGACGGGGTCGCCGCCCACCTCGAGCAGCTCGCCGTGGTGGCCGATGGTCATCGGCGCGCCCTCCCGCACCCGGTAGGTGGCGGTGCGGCCGTCGGTGCGGACCACGATGCACCGCCCGTCGTACACCACCCGGAAGGTGAGCCGGCCCAGCCCGGCCGGCAGCCGGGGCGCGAACGTCAGCTGCCCGTCCCGGGCCCGCATGCCGCCGAGGCCGGCCACCAGGGCCGTCCACGCCCCGGCCAGCGACGCCAGGTGGAGGCCGTCGCGGGTGTTGTGGTTGCGGTCCTCGATGTCCATGAGCGCCGCCTCGGCCAGGTAGTCGTGGGCCAGCTCCAGGTAGCCGAGCTCGGCGGCCACCACCGCCTGGGGGCACGCCGACAGCGACGAGTCCCGCACGGTCAGGGCGTCGTAGTAGCGGAAGTCGCGGTCCTTCTCCTCGGGGGTGAAGGCGTCGCCCCGCAGCTGCAGCGCCAGCACCAGGTCGGCCTGCTTCACCACCTGCTTCCGGTACAGCTCGAAGTAGGGGTAGTGGAGCAGCAGCGGGTAGTTCTCGGGCGGGGTGGCGGCGAAGTCCCACACGGCGTGCTCGGTGAAGCCCTCGCTCTGGGGGTGGACGCCCAGCTTCTCGTCGTAGGGGACGATCATGGCCTCGGCGGAGTCGCGCCACGACGCCATCTCCTCGGTGGTGACGCCCAGCTCCTGGGCCCCGGTCGGGTTGCGGGCGGCCACCGCCGCCGCCATCCGCAGGTTCTGCTCGGCCAT
>DASXRH010000440.1:0-3897 GCA_036506715.1 Acidimicrobiales bacterium | reverse complement strand
CCCCCGGACCCGTCCCCGCGGTGATGAGCCGGAGTCAAGAGCTGACGCTGGCGGCTCTTGTACATCCGAGCCGGAAACCCGACCGCGAGCACGGCACCGGCGGCGGCGGACGCCGCGCCGAGCCGAACCGAGGCCCGGTGGGCCGGGCGGGCCGTCAGGGGTCGGGGGGTGGGAGGCCGCCCCGGTCGTAGGCCTCGACCCAGGCCCAGTCGACCAGGCCGCGGACTTCCCGGAGCAGGGGTGGAACGGCGGTGATGGGAAGGCCGCCGGATTCGAGGCGGACCAGGGCGCCGGCAGAGATGCCGACCCGGCGGGCGAACGTGGTGACGTCGTCGCCCGAGATGCCTCGGAGCACCACCATCGCCGCCGCCACCCGGGGCCAGCGGGCGCCGCCGGTGCGGAAGCGCTCGGCCAGCCGTTCGAGCAGGCGGGTGCGGTCGGGGCGGGGCGTGCGGGCGCTCGGGTGACGGGTCCGGGCGGCCGCCCGGGCCGCCGGGCCGGGTCTGCCGCCCCCCGGGGTGCCCGCGAACGCCGGCGTCGCCGGCCATGGCGACCACAGCGCCGAGAGGATGCGGGAGTTCACGGCCGCCGTCCGTGCGGCGGCCGTGAACACGCCGGCAGGTCCGTGAGGGTGGGGAACCAGCGGTTGGGGCGGCCGTCGCCGTTCGCCCGGGGGGCGGGGTGCCGCGGAACGCCGTGGTGGGTGGCGAGAGCTGTCATGCCAGCAGCGGGAGATCGGCGAGCGGGGCGAACCGCTCGTCGGTGGCGGCCAGGCGGACCAGGCGTTGGCGGGCCCGGCGGGCTGCCTGGCGGACCGAGACCTCCTTCATGCCGAAGACCGGGGCGACCGTGGCCGCCGGGGACGTGTTGCCCGAGTGCTTCTCGTACGCGTACTCGAGCAGCAGCTCGCAGTCGCGGTCGCTGACCCGCTCGCGGTCGAGCGCCTCGGCCAGCAGGCCGGCGCTGGAGAGGTCGGGGGCCATCTGCTCGAGGGTGGCCAGCAGGGACCGGCCGTCGTCGTGGCCGCCGACCGGCGGGTCGGAGGCACTCGTGTGGCGGTCGGGGTCGAGCGGCTCGGCCACCATGCCGAGCACCCGGTCGAGCGCGTTGACGACCCGGTGCCTGGCCCACACCCAGGGCAGGGCGCCGCCGCCCGACGACCAGCCGGAGGCCACCGCCGCGAGCTCGAAGCACACCTCGAGCACCACGCCGTCGATCTCGTCGTCGTCGAGCCGGCCGGGCCGATCGCGAGCCGCGCGCCGGACCGCGGCGGCGATGGGGCCGCCGTATCTCTCGTAGAGCGTGACCACCGCCGCCTCGTCGCCCGCCGCCAACCGCTGCATCACCGCCGCCAGCTCACCCGGCTCGGGACCGGCCTCGCCGCCGCCGATGTCGTGACGTTCGTCGCACACCTGACTCTGCACCCCTGATCTCCTCCTCGGACAGGCCCGCGCCCGGACCCGATCGCCTCGCCTGTGATGATCCCGAGGGGGTGTGACAAACAACATCGGTGTAATTAGGAACTCGGGCAGAATTCTCCGGGTGAACCGCACCGACCGCCTCTACGCCCTGGTGGAGGAGCTGCGGGCCGCCGGCGACCGGGGGCGGACGGCCGCCTGGCTGGCCGCGCACTTCGAGGTCGCCTCCCGCACCGTCAAGCGCGACGTCGCCGCCCTCCAGCAGGCCGGCGTGCCCATCTGGGCCCAGGGCGGACCCGGCGGCGGCTACGTCCTCGACGCCGCCGCCACCCTGCCGCCCGTCACGTTCACCCCCGGCGAGGCCACCGCCATCGCCGTCGCCATCGCCACCCAGCCCGGGCTCCCCTTCGGCGACGACGGCCGCAGCGCGCTCACCAAGCTGCTCGGCGCCATGTCACCCGAGGGCCGGACGGCGGCGGCCGACGTCGTCAACCGGGTCTGGGTCCGGCCCGGGCGCGCCGGCCCGGCCGAGCGCTCCCCCGTCGCCCGCACGCTCGACGAGGCCCTGCGCCGCCAGGTCGTCGTCGTGATCGAGGTGGCCGGCGACGGCGACGGGGACGGCGATGCGGGCGGGACGGGTACCGACCCCCGCCCCGTCGAACCCCTCGCCCTCGGCCACACCGAGGACCGCTGGTGGCTGTTCGCCTGGTGCCGGCGGGAGCGGCGGGGCCGGGGGATCCCCGTCGACCGCATCGTCGGCGCCTGGCTCACCCACGAGCCGGCGCCCCGCCGGGACATCCACCAGGTCTTCGACGACATCCCGCCCGACGCCCTCCCGCTCACGTTGCCGGGCGAGCGCGACGAGGAGGCGGCCGGCGACCCCGCCGTCAGGCGGCGGTGAGGAAGGCCAGCAGCGCCTCGTTGAACGCCAACGGGTCCTCGATGTTGGGCAGGTGGCCCACGTTGGGCACGATGACCAGCTCGCCCTTCAGCAGCGACCGCAGGCTCATGGCCTCGGCGATGGGCGTGATCCGGTCGAGCTCGCCCACGATGATCAGCGCCCGCACGTCGGCCTGGCGCAGCAGGAGCATCGAATCCGGGCGGTCCTTCATGGCCTCCAGCGCCGCGATCCATCCCTCGGGGTCGGCCCCGTCGGCCAGGGCGTGCACGTAGTCGACCAGCTCGGGCCGGCTCATCGACCCCGACGACAACAGCCCCTCGACCGTGGCCTTGGCCAATGACGACACCTCGGCCCCGGCCCGCAGCTGGTCCTGCTGGCCCGAGCGCCGGTGGGCGACGGTCGGATCGTCGGACCGCGCCCGCGAGTCGGCCAGCACGAGCTGGCGAGCCCGGGCGGGGTGGTGGCGCAGCAGCGCCATGGCCAGGTAGCCGCCCATCGACGCGCCGACGACGGTGGCGGCGTCGACGCCGAGCTCGTCGAGGACGCCGGCCACCAGGTCGGCCCACCGTTGCATCGAGGCGTGGGCCGGATCGTCGGGCGGCGGTGACTGCCCGAAGCCCGGCAGGTCGATCGCGATGCAGCGGTAGCTGCCCTCCAGCTCGTCGATCTGGTAGTCCCACATGGCGGCCTGCAACGGGAACGCATGGAGGAAGACGACGGCGTCGCCCTCCCCGCGATCGATCACATTGACAGGCTGACCATGGACCTCGAGCAACGGCACTGGCGGGCTCCTTGGGCGGACTGCGACGCGCGCTTCCCCCCACCAGTACCGCATCGGCACCCCGTCAAGCGAACCCGCAGGTCGTGCACCGCCGAAGCCGTCACGCAGGGTGACGAGGCGGCCCCGATCACTGCCCTGTGCGCCGGTCGAGCTCGGCCACCTGCCGTTTGCCGGCCACGAGCCGGTAGCTCTCGTCGATCCAGTCGCACAGCAGCTCGACCGGCACCTGGGCGCCGGGCTCGATGCGGGCCGTGACCCAGCCGTGGCGCCCGAGGCCGTAGCCCGACGGGCTGGTGAAGTCGATGGCGAGCGCCGCCTCGTGCCCGTCGCGCAGCTTGACGGTCACGGTCACCTCGGGCGTCTCGGGGGCGCCGAGGAACACGAAGACCTTCTTGCCCACCTTCACCACCCGCTCCTCCCAGGGGTAGTCCTCGTAGGCGTCGGGGAATCCAAGGGCGAAGGACCGGACCTGCTCGGCCGGGTCGTCGGCGTCGCTCGCGGCCATGGGCGGCGATGGTAGGGCGGATATCCGCTCGCCGGGCCGCCGGACCGCCGATACGGTCGCGGCCACCTCGCCGGGATCCGCCCGACGACGGCCGCAGGAGGAGGGCCGGAGACCATGTCTGTCGTTGCGCCCGCCGCCCGCTCGGCGCGCCTCAGGGCCTGACCGGCCCCCGCCGCCCCGGCCCGGACCCCCTGCCGCCGCCCGCCCGCTCGCGGGCCTGCCGGCCCGCCACCACCGGTTGTCGCGTCCCGCCGACCCCGTCGGCCCGGCGCCCGACGAGGAGACCTCCGTT
>DASXRH010000439.1:0-4420 GCA_036506715.1 Acidimicrobiales bacterium | reverse complement strand
ACCGCCACCGGGCAGGGGGCGGCGCCGTGGATGACCAGGCGCAGCGACGACACGTCGGCCGCCGCCCGCTCGTCCTCCGGCAGGGCCAGCAGCCGGAGGAACATGGTGGGGACCATGTGGCTGTGGGTGATGCCGTGCTCGGCGACGAGGCGCAGCGTCTCGGGGGCCGACCAACCGTCCATGAGCAGGGTGCCCACCCCGGCCATCAACGGCCCGGCCAGCGAGAACGCGAACGGGGCGCTGTGGTAGAGCGGGCCCGTGCACAGGTGGAGCGACTCGCCGGGTACGTAGCCGGTCGCCGGCATCGTTCGGCGGGCGATGCGCTGGTTGTCGGTGCGGTGGACGCCCTTGGGCCGCCCGGTGGTGCCCGAGGTGTAGAGCATGGCCCGGCCCAGCACCGGGTCCTCGATGTCGGCGCCGTCCTCGGCCGCCACCACCTCGTCGTAGGGCTCGAACCCGTCGACCGGGCCGCCCACCGCCAGCCGCAGCTCGGCGGCCGGCGCGCCCAGCGCCGCCTCGGCCGCCACCGGGGCGAAGCGGGCGTCGGCCAGGAAGGCCCGGGCCTCGCAGTCGTCGACGATGTAGCCGGCCTCGTCGGCCGTGAGGTGCCAGTTGACCGGGGTGAACCGGGTACCGGTCCGCAGCGCGGCCAGGTAGGCCGCGGCGTACTCGGCCCGGTTGGAGATCATGGCCGCCACCCCGTCGCCCGGCCCGACCCCCGCCCGGCGCAGGGCCCGGGCCAGCCGGTTGGCCTCGGCGTTGAGCTCGCCGAAGGTGCGGCCGCCCGCGGGGTCGCCCGGGGTCACGATGGCCGGCACGTCGGGCTGGCGGGCGGCCCAGCGGGCCACGAGCATCCCCGAGGCCAGGGCGGCCCGGACGGCGGCCCGCTCGGGGTCGTCGGGCCGGGGGCGGGCCGCGGGATCAGGCGCCGGGGCCTCGGCTCCCGCGGCCGGGACGCCGGTCATCAGCGGTCCTCGGCGTTGTGCCCGGGCTCCTTCGGCAGGCCGAGGACGCGCTCGCCGACGATGTTGCGCTGGACCTGGGCGGTGCCCCCCCAGATCGTGCCGGACCGGCTGCCCAGGAACTCGGCCTGCCAGCGGTCGAGCGCGTAGCCGTCGCCGTCGGGCCGGATCATGGCGTCGGCGCCCCGCAGGTTCATGGCCCACTCGCCGACGTCACGGGCGTACTCGGACCAGAACATCTTGTTGATCGACGCTCCGGGGCCGGGCTCCCTGCGGGCCACCACCTCGGACAGGGTGCGCAGGCCGGCATAGCGCATGATCTCGGTCTGCGTGTACGCCCACGCCAGCTTCTGGCGGGTGACGGGGTCGTCGGCCCGGCCCCGCCGGCGGGCCTCGTCGACCAGCCGCCAGAACTGGCGCTGGTAGCGGACGTGCTGGGTCGTGGCGTTGCCGCCCCGCTCGTTGCCGAGGGTGGTCATCGTGACCCGCCAGCCGTTGTTGAGCCCGCCGATGACGTTGAACAGCGGGGCCCGGGCCTCGGTGATGAAGGTCTCGGTGAAGCCGCTGGTGCCGGTGAGCTGGCGCAGGCCCCGCAGCTCGAAGCCGTTGTCCTCGCCGTCGGCCGTCTTCATCGGCACCAGCACGTAGGAGATGCCCTGGTGCTTCGGCACGTCCGGGTCGGTCCGGCACAGGCAGAACATCATGTTCGCCATCTGGGCCCCCGAGGTCCACACCTTCTGGCCGGTGATGACGATCTCGTCGCCGTCGACCACGCCCCGGGTCTTGAGGCTGGCCAGGTCGGAGCCGGCATCGGGCTCGGAGAAGCCCTGGCAGTACCGGTCCTTGCCGCTGATGATGCGGGGCAGGAACTTGGCCTTCTGCTCGTCGGAGCCGTGGACGATGATCGACGGGCCCACCAGCCACTCGCCCATGCCCCGGGTCACCCGGGGCACACCGGCCCGGGCGAACTCCTCGTTCATGACCGCGACCTCGAGGCCGGTCAGGCCCCGGCCGCCGTACTCCTTGGGCCAGCTCACGCACACGTAGCCGGCCTCGGCCAGCGTGTCGGTCCAGGCCCGGAGCCGGGCCCACCCGCCCGGCCCCGTCGGGGCGCCCGGGCCCCGCTCGGCGGCGTCGGGGTCGATGTCGTCGGGCGCGTTCGCCTCGAGCCACTGGCGCAGCTCGTCGCGGAACTTCTCGGCCCCGGGCCCCAGGTCGATCTCCATCGGCATCGTGCCGTCCCCCTCTAGCTCGCGGATCCGTCGTCGTCGGTCTGGTCGGGTGCCCGGCCCAGGGCGCCGACGACCCGGTCGACCAGCGCCTGCCAGGCGTCGGGGTCGGGGCCGTCGAGGCCCGTCCCCCGGTGGAGCAGCAGCCCCAGGTAGAGCGTGCGGTACAGGAACAGCACCGCCTCGGCGTCGACGCCGTCGATGGTGCCGTCGGCCTCCGCCGCCGCCACCAACGGCTCGACGCCCTCGCGCCAGCGCTCGTAGGCGGTGGCCAGGGCGTCGGCCACCTCGTCCTCGCGCCGGGCGGTGACGTAGGCCTCGAGCCGCATCGCCTCGAAGGCGAACAGCGGGCGGTCCACCAGCCGGGCGCCGAAGCGGATGAGCTCGCCGAGGCTGGGGGCCCCGCTGGCCAGCACCCCGCCCCGGGCCGAGGCGACCACCACCGCCTCGCGCAGCAGCTCGTTCTTGGACCGGAACCGGCCGTACACGGTCCCGGTCGAGACGCCGGCCTCGCGCACGATGTCCATGATCCGGGTGCCGGCGTAGCCCTCGCGGGCGAAGACCGCGGCGGCGGCACGCACCAGCCGGGCCCGCACCTCGTCCCCCGACACGCCGTCGAGGTCGGTGGGGACCGGCTCGCCCGCCGCCTGGCCGTCGCCGGTGCTCACCCGGGGACCGCCCCCTCGGCCCCGGCGCCCTCGATCTCGGCCCGGAGCTGCCGGGAGTAGGCGATGCGGCCGGTGCGCTCGGCCGGGTCGCCGGAGCACAGCCACAGGGCCACCTCGGCGAAGTCGTCGGGCGACTCGATCAGCTCGCGGGGCACGCCCCGGTCGAGGCCGTGGTACTCGATGCCCGGCGTGGCCACGAGGCCGGTGGGGGCCAGCACGTTGACGGCGATGCCGTCGGCGTGGACCTCGGCAGCCAGACCGGTGGTGAACCGCTCGAGCGCCGCCTTGCACATGCCGTAGACGGTCCCGCCCCGCAGCCCCCGGCGGTAGGGCGGCCCCTCGGGGTGGCGCCCGGCGCCCGAGCTGATGTTGAGGATCCAACCCCGGCCCCGGTCCCGCATGCCCGGCAGCACCAGCTGGGCCAGTTCGAACGGGGCCCGCACCTGGACCCGGAACATCGTGTCGTAGTGCTTCTCGCTGAACGACGCGACCGGCTCGAAGTAGGTCACGGCCGCGTTGTTCACCAGCACGTCGATCGGCCCGAGCCGGCGCTCGACCTCGTGGACCAGCGTGCGGCGCTGGTCCTGGCGGGACAGGTCGGCGGCCACGGCGATGGCGGTGCCGCCGGCGTCGACGATCTCGCGCACGGTGGTGGCGTTGCTCCCGGGCAACGGGTGGTCGCCCTCGTCGACGGTGCGGGCCGACACGGCCACGGCCGCCCCGGCGGCGGCGAACCGGCGGGCCAGGGCCTCGCCGATGCCCCGGCTGGCCCCCGTGACGAGCGCGACCTTGCCGGCCAGCGGGGCGGTGTCGGCGGCGGCGGTGACAGCGGCGGGCTCGGCGGCCACGTCAGCCGTCCACCCGGGCGCTGGCGTAGCCGGTGAACACCGCGGTGCCGTCCTGGTTGGTGGTGACCACGGTCAGGTCGACGGTGGGCTCGTCGCCCGGGTGCACCGCCTCGACCGTGGCGGTGGTGGTGAGGTCGTCGCCCGGCCACACCTGCGACGTGAACCGGCCGCCGAACCGGGTCAGGCGGCCGTCGCCGACCAGGTCGGTGAGCATGCGCCCGGTCATGCCCATGGTGAGCATGCCGTGGGCGAACACGCTGGGGTATCCGGCCACCTGGGTGGCGAAGACCTCGTCGGTGTGCAGCGGGTTGTAGTCGCCCGAGGCGCCGGCGTACTGGACGATCTGGGTGCGGGTCAGGTTCTCGACCACGGTGGCCGTGTACGTCGCGCCCGCTTCGAGGTCGGCGAGGGCGAGCGTCACGACTGCACCGCCCGCTCGGTGCGGACCCCGACGCTGCGGGCCGTGACCACCAGCTCGCCGTCCTGGTCGCGGTACTCGGTCACCGACTCGGCGAACACGAGCACGCCTGCCCGGCGGCCCTGCTTCTCCCACCGCTCGCCGGGGCGGGTGGTGGCGGTGAGGACGTCGCCCGCCCGCACGGGGCGGTGGTACTCGTAGTGCTGCTCGGCGTGGAGGCCGGTGCCGCCGCCCCCGCCGCCCCGGGGCCGGTCGCCCGCGGCCGGCGCCTGGCCCTCGGCCGGGGCCCCGCCGC
>DASXRH010000438.1:0-4222 GCA_036506715.1 Acidimicrobiales bacterium | reverse complement strand
GGCGGGCGCCACGCTGGTCGAGCCCCGGTTCGACTCGCCGTGCGACGTGATGTTCGTGGCGGGCAAGGCGGGCGTCCTCGACCACGCCACCGCCCCCGTCGTCCAGGCCCGCACGATCGTGCCGCTGACCCCGGTGCCGGTCACCGCGCGGGCGCTGGCGGTGCTGGGCCGCGACGACCGGGTCGTGATCCCCGACTTCCTGGCCATCGCCGCCCCGCTGCTGGCCCGCCACGATGCCGGCGGCGGCGACCCGGTCCAGCGGGTCCACACGGCGGTCACCGATCTCGCCGACCAGGGCACCGGCCTGTGGCTGGCCGCCGCCCAGCGGGCCGAGGAGAACCTCGCCGGCTGGACCGACGAGCGCCCCTTCGGCCGACCGCTGGCCTAGGCCTGCATCGGGCCCGGCCGGCGGGGGGCGGCCGGCTCGGACGCCGGTTGCTCGCCGACCAGCGCGTCCTCCAGCCGGGCCGCCGCCTGGTCGCGGCGGGCGATGCGACGGGTGCGGCGGGCGTGCACGGCGAGGGCGGTCACCACCAGCAGCGCGCCGGTGACCAGGGCTGCGGCCAGGGCGATCCACAGCGGCAGCGTGAAGTCGAACCACAGCCAGTCGAAGTCGGTCGCACCGCGGTTCTGGACCAGGAAGATGAACGTGGCGGTGGCCAGCACCAGGCCGAGGGCGGCCCCGATGTTGAAGGCCCGCTCCGGCCTGGAACGCACCGTCCGCAGGTCGCTGCCCAGGGCGTCGGGGTGCCTCGGCGGCGCCGGCTCGGGCGGCGGGGCGGCGGGACCGGGTTCGGGTGGCAGCGTCACGGCGGCACCTCCGGTCGTCGGGAACGTACCCCGGGGCTACCCGCCGGCGGGGGCCGTCAACCCGTGCCGGCGTCGACCAGCAGCCGGGCCCGGAACAGATCGAGGACCCGGTCGAGCGCGGCGCGGGTGGGATGGCCGGGCTCGTCGACCAGCTCGCCGGTCAGCACCGAGTGGGCCGACCGCTTCAACCCGTGCTCGTTGCCGGGCCCCGAGTCGATCTCGACGCCGACGAACGCGTCGCCCAGCTCGTCCCGGAGGCGGGCGAAACGCTCGGGCGGCGACAACCGGTCACAGGTGAAACGCAGCCCGACCAGCCCGACGCCGGCGGCGGTCCGCGCCTTGACCCGGGCCAGGTCGTCGTCGCTGATGCCGAGGTCGCGCCGGTGCCGCCTGGTGAGCGGGAACGGCAACGACGGCTGGCTGAGCACGGGCGCCACCACCGCGTCGTCGACCATCATCGCCAGGGCGAAGCCGCCGGTCATGCACATGCCGACGGCGCCCACGCCGGGGCCGCCGCAGCGCTCGTGCTCGTGGCGGGCCAGGGCCCGCAGCCACGCGGTCACGGGCGACGTCCGCCCGGTGGCCCACGTCGAGAACTCCCGCGACACGCAGCAGTGGGTGATCGACCCCAGCCCGTTGGGCACCGACGGTGTCGCCCCCGGGTCGCCGAACAGATGGGGCAGCACGGCGGTGCAGCCGATGTCGGCCACCCGGTCGGCGAAGGCCACGACCTCGGGCGTGATGCCCGGGATCTCGGCGATGACCACGACGGCCGGCCCGGCGCCCCGCCGGTACACGGCCCGGGTCTTGCCGTCGTGGGTGAACGTGTCCTCGGCGTAGTCCCCCAGTGGCATGGCCGGACGGTAGCCGGGCCGCCCAGGCGGGAGTGCGGGCCGCTGCGCCGGGTGGGCGTCGACCCCTACCGACCGTCTACTGTCGTCCGGGTTATGTCACTGACTGCGGGGGCGTCGACGGACGACACGTCGACGGACGAGACCAAGGCCGAGACGCGCCACCTGATCGCCGACCGGCCCCGGTTGGTGCTGCTCAGCTACCTGATGCTGTTCGTGGAGCTGGCCGTCATCCGCTGGTCGGGGGCCAACGTCGTCTACCTGGCCTACTTCTCAAACCTGGTGCTGCTGGGCAGCTTCCTGGGCATCGGCCTCGGCTTCCTGTGGGCCGGCCGGGGCGGCCGGCCGCTGTTCCCGTTCGCGCCGGTGGTCCTCCTCGGGCTGGTGGCGTTCATCCGCTTCTTCCCGGTCGACATCAAGGTCACGGGCAGCCAGCTCATCTTCTTCAACGACCTGCGCAGCACCGGCCCGCCCCGCGAGCTGATCCTGCCGGTGATCTTCGTGGCCGTGGCCACGCTGATGGCCTTCATCACCGACGGCGTGGCCGCCACGTTCAAGCGGTTCGAGCCGCTGGAGGCCTACAAGCTCGACCTCATCGGCAGCGTGCTCGGCATCGCCAGCGTGGCCGTGCTGTCGTTCCTGCGCATGCCGCCGGTGGCCTGGGGCCTGGTGGCGGCGGCGGTGCTGATCGCCGTGTCGCTGCCCGAGCTCCGGGTCATCACGGTGGTGGCGCTGGCCGGGGTGGTCGCCATCCTCGGCATCGAGTCGCTGCAGTCCCACACCGCATGGTCGCCGTACTACAAGATCGAGTACGAGCGGAACGATGCCGGCGGCTACTCGGTCGACGTCAACGGCGTGCCCCACCAGGCGTCGCTGCCGGTCAACGACAACCCGCTCTACGGCTCGAACTACGCCCAGGCCAACCGGGGCGCCCCCGGTGACGTGCTCATCATCGGCGCCGGCGGCGGCAACGACGTGGCGGCGGCCCTGGCCAAGGGGGCCGCTCACGTCGACGCGGTCGAGATCGACCGCAAGCTGTACGAGATCGGCCGCGACGGCCACCCCGACCACCCCTACCAGGACGACCGGGTCGACGTGCACATCGACGACGGCCGGGCGTTCCTCGAGCGCAGCAGCAAGACGTGGGACCGCATCCTGCTGGCGCTGCCCGACTCGCTGACCCTCGTCACCGGCCAGGCCTCGGTGCGGCTGGAGAGCTACCTGTTCACCCAGGAGGCCATCGAGGCCGCCCGCGAGCACCTGAAGCCGGGCGGCGTGTTCTCCATGTACAACTACTACCGCGAGGGCTGGCTGGTGGACCGGTACGCGGGCACGCTCGACACCGTGTTCGGCACCCCGCCCTGCATCGAGACGCTCGACGCCGCCACCAACTCGAACCTGGCCGTGCTCACCGTCTCCGACGACCCCGACGCGGTGCCGTGCACCGGCCCCCGCCAGGCCGTGTGGGAGCGGGGCGACAGCGTGCCGCCGCCGGCCCACGACGACCACCCGTTCCCCTACCTGCGCACCAACTCGCTGCCCACCTTCTACCTGGTGACCATCGCCCTCATCCTGCTGGTGTCGCTCGTGGCCATCCGGACCGTGGCCGGGCCGATCCGCCCCATGCTGCGGTTCACCGACCTGTTCTGCATGGGGGCGGCGTTCCTGCTGCTCGAGACCAAGAGCGTGGTGCAGTTCGCCCTGCTGTTCGGCACCACCTGGTTCGTCAACGCGCTCGTGTTCCTGGGCGTGCTGCTGAGCGTGCTGGGCGCGGTGCTGCTGTCCCAACGGGTCACGTTCAAGCACCCGGCCCGGCTGTACGTCCTGCTGCTCGCCGGGCTGGCGGTGGCGTGGACGGTGCCCCCGAGCGCCCTGCTCGAGCTGGCGGTCGTCCCCCGGTTCCTGGTGGCGGTGACGCTGGCCTTCCTGCCCATCTTCATGGCCAACCTGATCTTCGCCCAGCGGTTCAAGTCGACCAGCGCGTCGGCGACCGCGTTCGGCGCCAACCTGCTGGGGGCCATGTTCGGCGGCCTGCTCGAGTACGCCTCGCTGGTGATCGGCTACCGGTCGCTGCTGTTCGTCGTGGCGCTGCTGTACGGCGTCGCGTTCCTGGCCGGCCGCAAGGAGCTGGGCCTGCCGCTGCCCGCGCCGGCCCGCGCCGGCACCAGGTCCTGACCCGGCACTGGGCCGCTACTCCCATTCGATGGTGCCGGGCGGCTTCGACGTGATGTCGTAGGCCACCCGGTTGACGCCCGCCACCTCGTTGATGATGCGGCTCGACATCGTCTCCAGGACGTCGTAGGGCAGGCGGGCCCAGTCGGCGGTCCTGGCGTCCTCGCTGGTGACGGCGCGCACGATCACCGGGTGGGCGTAGGTGCGCTCGTCGCCCATGACCCCCACCGAGCGGATGTCGGGCAGCACCGCGAACGCCTGCCAGATCTCGCGCTCGAGGCCGGCCCGGCGGATCTCCTCGCGCACGATGGCGTCGGCCAGCTGCAGGGTGGCCACCTTCTCGGGGGTGACCTCGCCGATGATCCGCACGGCCAGGCCCGGTCCGGGGA
>DASXRH010000437.1:0-7147 GCA_036506715.1 Acidimicrobiales bacterium | reverse complement strand
CGCCGTCGGGGCGGCACTGGCCGCCCGCTGGTTGTCGGATCGCCGTCAGCCTCCGCCCCCGCCGCGGCGCGTGTTCGGCGGCCGGCGGGCGACGGGGCGGACGGGACCTGCGGTCAGGACGAGGCCCGCACCTTCTTCGTGGCGATGGTGGCGAGCGCAACGATCACGACGAGGAGCAACAGCTTCTTCATGGCGTCGAGCGTAGCCGCTACGTCGCAGCGGCCGAACCCCGCCACCGCGCCGGGCGGCGGCCAGTCCCGAATCTGACGCTCTGGGTGGCGAGCGCGACCCCGTCCGCAGCGGCGTCGAGAGCCGGCCCGGCCGCGTTCTAAGGTCTGGCCCCTATGCGCGTCTCGCGTCCCCTCCTGCCCGCCCATCGGCAGGCCGAGGCGCGGGCGATCGGCCGCCGCACCCAGCAGACCTTCCTGCTCGCAGCCCTCACCGGCGTGCTGGTCGGCCTGGCCGTGGTGGCGATCCAGAAGATCACCGTGGACGGGCTGCTCGACTCGCTGGCCGACCGGCCGTTGGCCGTGCAGGTCGTGGCTCCGGGGGTGGGCCTCGTGGTGGCGGCGCTGTGCCTGCGGTGGATCGCCGGCAGCCCCTCGCGGTCCACGGCCGACGAGTACGTGCGCAGCTTTCACGACCAGGGCACGGAGCGCCTCGATCCCCGGCCCGTGTTCGGTCGGGTGCTGGCCGCCATCGCGACCATCGGCTACGGCGGGGCGCTGGGCCTGGAGGGCCCGTCGATCTACGCCGGCTCGACCATCGGCGCCGCCGTCCAGCGCCGCTTCGCCCGCTACTTCTCCCGCGAGGACGCCAAGCTGCTGCTGGTCGCCGGCGCGGCGGCGGGCGTGGCCGCCATCTTCAAGGCCCCCGCCACCGGGGCCCTGTTCGCCATCGAGGTGCCCTACCGGGCCGACGTCGCCCGCCGCAACGTCCTGCCCGCCATGGTGGCGGCGGCCGCCAGCTACATCACGTTCGCCCTGGTGGAGGGCACCGAGCCCCTCCTGCCGGTCGCCGGCAACGCGTCGTTCGACTGGCGCGACATGGGCGGCGCCCTGCTCGTGGGCCTGGTCTGCGGCATCGGCGCCCGGCTGTTCAGCACCGCCCTCCGCTACTTGCGCGAGTCGTCCCGCATCACCGAGATCCCCCAGGTGACCCGCATCGTCGCGGCCGGGGTAGCGCTGGCCGCCCTGGCGCTGCTGTCCAACCTCGCTGCCGACAGCCCGCTGTCGCTGGGGCCCGGCTACGACGTGATCCGCTGGGCCACCGACCCCCAGCACGGCGTGTGGCTCGTGCTGTTCATCCTCGTCGTCCGGGTCGGCGCGGTCATGGCCACCTTCGGCGGTGGCGGCGTCGGCGGGCTGTTCATCCCCCTGGTGGTGACCGGGGCGCTGACCGGGCGACTGTGCGGCGACGTCGTGGGCATGTCCCACTCCGACCTGCTGGTCGTCGTGGGCATGGCCGCCTTCCTGGGCGCCGGCTACCGCACCCCGCTCGCGGCCCTGTTCTTCGTGGCCGAGACCACCGGCCGACCCGGCTTCGTGGTGCCGGCGCTGGTGGCCACGGCCGCCTCCCAGCTGGTGGTGGGCGACTCGTCGGTGTCCGTCTACCAGCGGGCGGGCCGGCTGGGGCACCTCGAGCGCCGCTTCGAGCTGCCGATCAGCGCCGTCATCGCCACCGACGTGCGCACCGTCCCCCCCGACGCCACCATCGAGGAGTTCCTCACGGTCCACCTGGTGGGCCACCGCCGGCGATCGGTGCCGGTGGTCGACGACGGCAACCGCTTCCTCGGGATGGCCGTGCTCGACGAGGTGGTCGCCATCCGCCGCGAGGCCTGGGCCAGCACCGACATCCGCACCATCGCCCGCACGTCGGTGCCGCGGGGGCGGACGACGTGGCTGGTGCGCGACGCCGTCGAGGCGATGGAGCGGGGCGACACCGACGTGCTCGCGGTGGTGGACGGCGACGACCGGTTCGTGGGCGTGGTCACCACCGACGAGGTGCTGCGGCTGGACGAGATCCTCGAGCGGACCGGGATGCGCTAGGTGCCCCATCCCGGGGGCGGCGGGGGCGGCGGGTTGCCGCCGAACCGTTGCTGGGTCACGAGCTGCGGGCGGACGACGGCCAGGTAGACGACCGCCGTCACCAGACCGACCATGCAGAACGGCACGCCCACCACGAGCAGCACGGTGAACAGCGTCTTGGACTGGCCGGTCCGCATCCAGGCCCAATCGGGCCGCGACTGCACGTCGACCAGCGCCCACAGCGTGACGGTCACGGGAACGACCCAGACGAGCAGGATGAGCAGCTCGGGTGCGCCGAGGTTCATGTGCTGCGCCGCCGTCTGCCAACCGGGACGTCTGCGGCCGCGTCGCTGCTAGACGGCCAGCAGGTCGCGGGCGCCCGTGTCGGACGACGGGTGCCGCAGCTTGGACATCGCCCGGGCCTCGATCTGGCGGATGCGCTCGCGGGTGAGGTTGAAGTGCTCGCCCACCTCTTCCAGCGTGCGGGGCTCGCCCCGGTCGAGGCCGAACCGCAACTTCAGGATCTCGCGCTCGCGCTCGTCGAGCGGGGCCAGCAGCCGGTTGATCTCCTCGGGCAGCAGCGCCGTGGCGGCCACCTCGAAGGGCGACTCGGCCGAGCGGTCCTCGACCACGTCGCCAAGCTCGGCGTCGCCGTCCTCGCGGAGGGGCTCGGACAGCGACAGGGGCTCGGCGGCGAAGCGGAGCGCCTCGGTCACCTTGTCTTCCGGCATCTCGACCTCGGCGGACAGCTCGGCCAGGGTGGCCGGCCGCCCGAGCTTGAGCTCGAGCCGGGCCCGGGCCTTCTGCAGCCGGGCGAGGGTGTCGCCGGCGTGGACCGGGAGGCGGATGGTGCGACCGGTGTTGGCGATGCCGCGGGTGATGGCCTGGCGGATCCACCAGGTGGCGTAGGTCGAGAACTTGAAGCCCTTGCGCCAGTCGAACTTCTCGACGGCGTGCATGAGGCCGAGGTTGCCCTCCTGGATGAGGTCGAGGAGGGGGAGGCCGGAGGCCTGGTACTTCTTGGCGATAGACACGACCAGCCGCAGGTTGGACTGGACGAAGGTGCGCTCGGCGTCCTCGCCGTCGCGGGCCGAGCGCCGAAGCTCGCGCTTGCGGGCCGGCGAGAGGGCGCGGCCCTCTGCCTCGAGCTCGAGACGTGCCGCGTTGCCGCCCTCGATGGCCTGCGCCAAGCGGACCTCGTCGTCCTTGGTGAGCAGGGGATACTGCCCGATGTCGGTCAGATAGAGCCGGACGAGATCTTCCTCGTCGCGCTCGACACGCTCCTTGGGCAACGTAACGTCCTTCTCGCGTGTTGCTCGGTCCGTCGGGAGTCCCGCAAGACTCTCGCGTCGTGCGAGAAATCGCGGCGGTCGACTCGATGCATGGGGGTCCCCACCCGGGAACCCGAAGCGGGCTAAAGGATACCGGGGCGGTCAAGGGTGACCACCCTCGAGACGACTTTCCTGCTAACCCGCCCTCCACGGGGGTCACCGAGCGCGTCACCGGGCGACGGGTCGCGCTCGTTGACTATGGTGACGTTGGGGAGGATTCGGAGCGCTAAACCCACGGTCAGTGAGGACCCCGGGGAGGGAGCGGCGTGCAGCTCACCAAGGAACGGACCGAGCCCGCCTTGCTGGGGCGACGGGACGTCGGCACCGCGGACGCCTCCGGCCCGGCCGCCCGCGCCCCCCGCCGCGAGCGGCCCGATCCGGCCGGCCGGGCCCCCCACCGCGGCCCCGCCGACCCGCTGGGCCCGCTGGTGGTGGCGGCCAAGGGCGGGTGTGCCTGGTCCTTCGAGCGGCTGTACCGCCTGCTCGCCGGCCAGGTGGTCTCCTACCTGCGCTGGCACCGGGCGAGCGACCCCGACGGGCTGACCAACGACGTGTTCGCCCAGGTCCACCGCAAGCTGCCCAACTTCGAAGGCGACGAGTACGGCTTCCGCTCGTGGCTGTTCACCATCGCCCACCACCGCATGATCGACGACCGCCGCCGGTCCAGCCGCCAGCCGCCGCTCCAGGGTGACGTGGGGCTCCACGAGAGCGCCGGGTGGGGCGACGTCGAAGAGGACGCCCTGGCCGACATGGCGCACGACGACGTGCTCGACCTATTGACGGTGCTCTCGCCCGACCAACGCGACGTGGTGCTGCTGCGCATCGTCGCCGACCTGTCGGTGGAGGAGGTGGCCCGCATGCTGCACAAGCGGGAGGGGGCCGTCAAGGCCCTCCAGCACCGGGCCCTGGCAAGCCTGCGGCGCCACCTCGACCGCACCGCGGCCTCCGCGATCTCGCGCTGAGCCATATCCCCGACACCCTGAGTGGCGTTCGCATCAGTGGATGACGTATCTGGATCTGACCAGGCGTGAGGCCGAGGACATCGTGTCCGGCGAGCGGATCCCCGGCCGCGCCGACCTGTGTGACGTGATCGAGCTGACCACGTTCCTGCGGGCCAGCCGGGACAGCGAGCCCGCGCCCCCGATGCGGCCCGACCTGGTCCGCCAGATCGACGCCGCCGACTCCGGGGCCAACTAGCCCGAGGACGGCCCCAGCCCGACGAAGGCCCGCAGCTCGGCTTCCCGGGCGTCGGCCCGCGCGTGCTCGTCGGGCCCGGCGAGCAGGGCGTCGAGCAGGGCGTCGCCCGCCCGCCGGTCGTCCTCCTCGTCGGCCAGCACCAGCCGCAGCGCCCGGATCGTGGGCCCGTCGGCCACCGGCGACGTGCGGTCGAGGTGGTCGGTGTAGGTGGCGACCAGCGCCGGCAGCGTCACCCGGTAGAGCCCGACCAGCCGGTCGACGGTGCCGCCCTCGCCCGGCGGCGCCGCCAGGGCGTCCACGAGGGTCTGGGCGGCGTCGTCGGCCGGGGCGATCAGGTCGGCGGTGCGCACCCCGGGCAGGCTGGGCAGCAGCCCGTGCCACAGCTCGGCGTGCCACGCGTGATGGTGGCTCTGGGCGGCCAGGACCGGCTTGGCCTCGAGCTCGGGGACCGACGCCACCCAGCCGCCGACGGTCTCGAAGAGGCGCATCTCGATCCAGGCGTGGTGGCCGATGCGGCGCCCGCTCTCCTCGATCGACTCGGCGACGGCGGCCATGGCGTCAGTGTCGCACGGCCGCCCGCCGGGCCGAGACCCACGGTGGCAGCACCTCGGCCACCACCACGGCCACCAGGATCAGCAGGCCACCGGCCACGGTGGCGGCGGTCAACGGGTCGCCGGCCGCCCACGCCAGCAGGGCCGCGAACACCGGCTCCAGCAGCAGGATCAGCGCCGCCCGCGACGGGCTCACCACCCGCTGGGCCCACACCATGGCGGCGAAGGCCAGCGCCGTGGCGAACACGCCGGTGAACGCGGCGGCGCCCAGCGCCCGCGCCGGCATGGCCAGGCCGCCGGTCACCGGGCTGACCACCAGGCAGGCGAGGCCCACGGTCGTGACCTGCACGCAGGTGAGGCGGATGGCGTCGTGGCGCTCTGCGATCTCGCCGAGGATGACGATGTGGGCGGCGAACGCCACCGCGCACCCGAGCGTCAGCACCTCGCCCCGGCCGAGGCCGACGTCGGGGCCGCCGGTCAGCAGCACCAGGCCGGCCACCGCCGGGACCAGGCCGGCCAGCGTCAGTGGGTGGGGCCGGCGCCGCAGGGCGACCAGGCCGATGAGGGGCACGAACACCACCAGCAGGTAGGTGATGAAGGCCGACGTGGACGGGGTCGTGTACTGCAGCCCGATGGTCTGGAGGACGTAGCCGATGAGCAGGGCCGTGCCGGCGACGACCCCGTGGCGCAGCTCGCGGGGGGTCGCAGGCCGGCGCCGGCCCAGCACCGCCAGCACCAGGCCGGCGATGAGGAAGCGGACGGCCAGGAACGGGACCGGGTCGGCGTCCTCCACCGCGTCCTGCACCACGATGAACGTGGTCCCGAAGAAGAAGGCGGCCACCACCAGCGCGGTGTCGGCCTGCCACCGGGGCGCGCCCGGGACCGGCGCCGGCGGCGCTGCCGGGAGCGGGACCGGGACGGCGGCCTCGGACACGGCGGGGAACGGGACCTCAGCCGGTGCCCGTGCCGCTGCCGTCGGGTGCGATCCGGCCGAGGAGCAGGTCGAGCTCGACCAGGGCGCCGTCGGGCGGGTCCTCGACCAGCACGGTGTGCAGGCCGGCCCGCCGGGCCCCGACCAGGTTGCCCTCGACGTCGTCGAGGAACACGGCCCGCTCGGGCGCTATCCCGCCCAGCAGGTCGAGGGTGTGGAGGTAGATGGCCGGGTTGGGCTTGCGCATCCCCACCGCCGAGCTGTCGACCACCACGTCGAACAGGTCGTCGACGGCGATGAGCGCCCGCCACGCCGCCGCCCCCTCCCGCACGTTGTTGGTGACCAGCGCGGTGCGGTAGCCCTCGGCCCGCAGGGCCGCGACGTGGGCGGTCACGTTGTCGTGGACGGTCAGCGACCCGAGCAGCGACTGCAGCGGCGTGAGGTCGAGCGTGCCGCCCACCTCGGCGGCGTGGGCCTGGATGGCGGTGAGCCACTCCTCGAGCGTGATCTCGCCCCGCTCCAGCCGGTGCCAGGGGTGGTCGGTGTCCTCGTGGTACGGCCCGACCAGCAGCTCGAGGTCGCCGCCGCCGCCCGCGGCCAGCGCCGGCCAGGGCGACGTCGTGAGCACGCCCGAGAAGTCGAACAGCACGGCCTGGATGGCGGCGCCCGGCGCCGGGGGGAGTGTCGACACGGCCGACAGCATCGCCGCTTGCGGGTGCCACGGCGCAACCGGGTTCGGCGGACCACGAACGCCACCGCCCAAGCCCGGGGCGGCGGGGACGGAGCCGGCCCGTCCCCCCGGCCGTCAGCCCCGGTAGCGGTTGGTGATCGGCACGCGGCGATCCTTGCCGAACGCCTTGGGCGTCACCCGCACCCCGGGCGGGGTCTGGCGCCGCTTGTACTCGGCGGAGTCGACCAGCCGGGTGACGCGCTCGACCAGGTCGGCGTCGAACCCCATGCCCGCCAGCTCGCCCCGGGTGCGGTCGTCCTCGACGTAGGCCTCGAGGATGGGGTCGAGCACCTCGTACGGCGGCAGCGACTGGTCGTCGCGCTGGTCGGGCCGCAGCTCGGCCGACGGTGCCTTGGTCAGCACGTTCTCGGGGACGAGCG
>DASXRH010000436.1:0-2106 GCA_036506715.1 Acidimicrobiales bacterium | reverse complement strand
CTGACAGTCGGTCATGGCACCCTGCCGGCCGAGGACCTGGCGTCGCTGCTGGTGGCGGCCGGGGTGTCGTCCCTCGTGGACGTCCGGGCGTATCCGGGCAGCCGGCGCAACCCCCAGTTCGGCCGGGACGTGATGGCCGACTGGCTGCCGGCGGCCGGTGTCGCCTACCGGTGGGAGCCCCGCCTGGGCGGCCGCCGCAGGGCGAGCCCGACCAGCGAGCACGTGGCGCTCCGGGAGCCGGCGTTCCGGGCCTACGCCGACCACATGGCCACGCCGGAGTTCGGTCGGGCCCTCGACGAGGTGCTGGCCGGCGCCGCGGCCGAGCCGACGGCGATCATGTGCTCGGAGTCGCTGTGGTGGCGCTGCCACCGCCGCCTGGTGGCCGACGCCGCCACGCTGCTGCGGGAGGTGGAGGTCGTCCACCTGCTCCACGACGGGCGGCAGGCGCCCCACCGGCCCACGGAGGGCGTGCGGATCGACGGCGAGCGCGGCCGGCTGGTCTACGACGTCGGTGCCGAGGTCCCGCTGCCGTACGACGTGCCAGGATCGGACGGATGACCGATCTCGCCACCACCGCCCCCGCGTTCGTCACGATGGCCCACCGGATCGTGTGGGCGTCGGTGGCCACGGTCGACGGCGAGGGCCGGCCGAGGAGCCGCGTGCTCCACCCGTACTGGACGTGGGACGGCGACACGCTCACGGGCGTCATCGCCACCGGCCCGACGCCGACGAAGCGGGCCAACCTGGCCCGGTCGCCGTATGTCTCGGTGAACTACTGGTCGCCCGACCACGACACCTGCGTTGCCGAGTGCGCAGCGGAGTGGATCCTCGACGACGACGGCCGGCGGGAGGTCTGGCAGACGTTCGTGGACGCCCCGGCCCCGGTGGGCTACGACCCGGCGATCGTGCCGGCGTGGAAGGACGGCCCGGTCAGCGATGCGTTCGCCGGGCTGAGGTTGGATCCGTGGCGTCTGCGGGTCTTCCCGGGCACGGCGCTGCTTGGCCAGGGCGGCGACATCCTGACCTGGTCACGCGGGGGCTGAGCCCCGATCCCCAAGGTTGGGGCGTGTAGCCGGCGGTGTCGTCGGGTAAGTGGCGTGGATGCTGGTGGCTGGTTCGGCCCAGAGGGCACGGACGGTGGTCCGCGCCCGCCGCTGGGTAGGACCGATCGCGGCCGCCGTCGCCGCCACCGCTGTGGTGGTGCTGTTCCTGACCCTCCGCTCGCACCCGGCAGGAGCCTTGCCCCCGCCCCCGACCGCGCTCACGCAGGCCGCCCCGGTGGTCGGCGAGGTCATCGCCCCCGACCCGCAGGCACGGGCCCCGGCACCGGCACCGATGGCCGTCGGTGTCGCCGATGCGGTGGAGCCCGTAGCGGCCGACCCGGTCGCCACGGTGGCCGTTGCCGTGACGCCTCCGGCCTCGCCGGCCGTGATCTCGACTGTGCGTGACGTGGCCGAGCCCGTCACCGGCGACGGGGCAACCCTTGCGGCGGAGGATGCGGCGTCACTGGTGACGCCGGTCGTGGGAGATCTGGTTGCGCCGGTGGCCGACCACGTGGTCGAGCCGGTGGCGGGGGGTGTGGTCGAGCCGGTGGCGGGGGGTGTGGTCGAGCCGGTGGCGGGGGGTGTCGTGTCGCCGGTGGCGTGGGTGGCTGGTGGTGTGGTCGAGCCGGTGGCGGGGGGTCCGGCTGGGCCGGTCGGCGAGGGTGTCCTGGCGCCGGTGAACTCTGCGGTTGGTGCTGTGGCGGAGCCGGCGGCTGACGTTGGGGCCCCGATCGTCGGGTCGCTCGATCCGGCGGTCGTGGGTGTCGCCGCACCGCTGGTGCATGACGTGCTGGCACCGGTGGGTGCCCTGCTCGTACCGGCCGTGGAGAGCCTGGGTGACGACGTGCTGGCTCCGCTGAGCGGTGGCGTGGTCGGCTCCTTGGCGCACGCCCTTGCGCCGGCGGATGGGGCGGCAGGTGTCGTGACGGTGGCTCCCGTGACCGGTTCCGCGGCCATCGGGCCGATCGTGGGTGCCGGCGGGCCGCTGCTGCAGGACGCGGGTGGCAGTGGTCGCTGGATGGGTCCCGGCGGTTCAGCCACGGGTGCGGACGCCGAGCCTGGG
>DASXRH010000435.1:0-9569 GCA_036506715.1 Acidimicrobiales bacterium | reverse complement strand
GACGTCGTACCGGCCGAGCTGGCTGTCGGCGGTCAGCAGCGGCACGTCCAGCAGCTGGGACTGCGCGACGAGCAGTCGGTCGAAGGGATCGCGGTGGTGGAGCGGGAGCTCGGCGACGGCGAGGGTGTGGGCGTGCTCGATCGGCAGCGCGGTAGCCCCGATGCTGCCGAGCCGGGCCGCGACCCACCGCGCCGGCGGCTCCGGCAGCGAGAGGCGCCCGATGGCGACCTTGATGGCGATCTCCCACGAGCTCGCCGCCGAGACCAGCCGGTCGTTGCGGGGATCCTCCACCAGCGGGAGATGGTGTCCCAACCGCTCGGGCTCGGCCTGCAGCCACAGGAACACGTGGGTGTCGAGCAGGATCTGCACGGGTCAGGACTCGAAGGTGTCAAGCACGGCGTCGGGCAGCGGGGCGTCGAAGTCGTCCGGCACGACGAGCCGACCGCGGTCGAGCCCGAACCGCAGCTCGCTGCGGCGGGGCGGCGGGACCAGCCGGGCCACCTCCTCGCCGCGGCGCGTGATCGTGATCTCCTCGCCGGCTGCCACTCGTTCCAGCAGCCGGGAGAGGTGCGTCTTCGCCTCGTGCACGCCGACCGAGGCAACCACGGACTTAGTCATGGACTAAGTCTATTAGCCCCCACGGGTGACACGGTCGTCATGCGGGGTCCGGGCGGTCCGCCTAGGGTCGGCGCATGGGAAGGTTCACCAGGGGGGAGCTGGAGGAGGCGTTCGCCGCCTACCAGCAGAAGGCGGCCACGGCGGGGGCCACGGGGGACTGGGCGGCGTGGGCCGACCAGTTCACCGAGGACGCCACCTACGTCGAGCACCACTACGGCCGGTTCGAGGGCCGGGAGGCCATCCGGGCCTGGATCAGCGAGACGATGGGCACGTTCCCCGGCAACCGGATGCCGACGTTCCCGATCGACTGGTACGTGGTCGACGAGGAGCGGGGCTGGATCGTGTGCCAGGTCGAGAACGTCATGGACGACCCCGGCGACGGCAGCGTCCACCAGGGCGCCAACATCACCATCCTCCACTACGCCGGCGACGGGCTGTGGTCCTACGAGGAGGACGTCTACAACCCCGCCCACTTCGCCACCATGGTCAAGGGCTGGTTGCGGCGGGTCGACGAGCTGAAGCCGGCGGGCGACGGCGCCGCCGGGGGCACGCCGTCCTAGTGAACCGTCGCGTCCGCACCGGGCGTCAAGGCGTCGCCCCTTCGACCAGCCGGCGGGCGATGACCTTGAGGCACAGGATCTCGTCCGCCCCCTCGAAGATCGACAGCACGCGGGCGTCGACGAAGTAGCGGCTGACCGCGTACTCCTCGGCGTAGCCGTAGCCCCCGTGGATCTGCATGGCCTCGCGGGTGACCCACTCGGCGGCCTTGCACACGTAGGCCTTGACCATGGCCGCCTCCATCGAGCCCTCGCCCTTGGCCATCATGCGGGCCACGGCGTAGCTGAACTGGCGGGCCGCCTGGATGGTGACCGCCATGCGGGCCAGCTTGGCCCGCGTCAGCTGGTAGGCGGCGATGGGGTGGCCGAACACGGCCCGGTCGAGCGCGTACTGGCGGGCGTCCTCGTAGGCGGCCTGCATGACGCCGATGGCCCGGGCCGCGGTCTGCAGCCGGCCGTTCTCGAACCCGGCCATCTGCAGGTAGAAGCCCCGGCCCAGCCCGTCCTCGCCGCCCACCAGGTTCTCGTCGGCCACGAACCAGGCGTCGAAGGCGATCTCGTAGGAGTGCATGCCCCGGTAGCCGATCGTGTCGATGGGGCGGCCCTCCATCTTCCCGCCGCCCGGCGCGCCGCCGTCGGCCCCGGCCTCCTGGGTGAGCTCGAACCCGTGCCCGTCGGCCCGGGCCTTGGGCACCACGAACAGCGACAGGCCCCGGTGGGCCAGGCTGCGGTCGGGGTCGGTGCGGGCCAGCAGCATGAGGGCGTCGGCCCGGGCCCCGAACGTGCACCACGTCTTGACGCCGTTGATGAGCCAGCCGCCGTCGGCCCGGGTGGCGGTGACCTTGATCGCGGCCACGTCGGATCCGAAGTCGGGCTCGGTCACGGCCACGGCCGCCATGACCTCGGCGGTGGCCAGCCGGGGCAGCCACGACTGCTTCTGGTCCTCGGTGCCCCCCTTGACCAGGGCCCGGGTCAGGATCTCGGGCCGCGTGATGAGCGAGCCGCCCACGCCGAGCGAGCCCCGCGACAGCTCCTCGGTGGCGACGACCATGCCCATGTAGTCGCTCTCGCCGCCGACGGCGAAGCCCCCGTACTCCTCGGGCACCGACAGGCCGAAGGCACCCAGCTCGGCCAGCCCGGAGATGACGTCCTCGGGGATGTCGGCGTTGTGGCGGTGGATGTGCTCGGCCACCGGGCGGATCTTGTCCTCGGCGAAGCGCCGGAACGTGTCCTGCACCAGCTCGAAGTCGTCGTCGAGGTGGCGGGGGCCGGCGCCCTCGAGCGACGCCAGGAACGCCGGGTCGCGGTAGGCGGTCACGAACGGGTGGGCGTCGTCGAGCGCGCCCGGCTCGGCCCCCCAGGCCGCCTCGCGGCCGTAGAGCTTGGCGGCCACGTCGGCCACGGCCTCGGCGGCGAAGGCGCACGTGATGGCCGCTTCCTCGTCGCCCTTGGCGCCGTAGTCGAGCAGCGTGCGGGCGGTCTCGACGGCTGCGGCCGCGTGCGCCAGGTCGTAGGCGACGACCTGGTCGGCGTCGATCGAGCCGGACCCGGCCAAGTGGGCGAAGCCCTGGTGGACGACGTCGCGGGCGGCCTCGACGGCGGAGGCGGCGGCGTTGAGATCGGGCGCGGTCATGGCGCCACAAGGTAGACGGGCGGCTCCGTGCACGACGAAGCGCGGGCGCCCTCGGAGGCGCCCGCGCTCCGCACCGTGCTGTCAGTCCTGGGTGAGCAGCTCGGCGTAGGCGTCGGTGATGTCGACCGACTCGGTGGGGACCTCGATGGCGATGGTCGGGTCGCCGTAGTCGAAGAAGTCCATCGTCAACTCGAACGAGGCGCTGGCTCCCGGCGCGTCCAGCGATTCCATGACCTGGTCCATGTCCATGCTCACCGCCACCTGGCGCACGTGGTCGTCGTCGTCGACCCACACCTCGACCGGCATCTCGGTGTCGAACACGGCCTGGCTGGCCGCGGCGCCGAGGCCACCGGAGGTGCCGGCCGTGTCGAGGTACGAGCCGGCGTCCTGGCCCTCGGCCTCGAGCATGTCGCCGAAGGTGATCGTGGCGCCGATGCCCTGGACGTGGTCGCCCCGCAGGGTGTCGCTGCCCAGCTCGTGGGGGTCGGTGGCGTTCGTGACCATGTCGAGGAAGGCGTGGGGGTCGGCGGCCTGGGCGCCGGTGCTGCTGGCCACGTCGCTCAGCGACACGTCCTCGCCCAGCGCGTCGAGGTCGACCCGGCCCCACTGGTCGCCGAGGTCGGCCAGCGCCGCCATCGGGCCCAGGTCCTCGCCGGTGACCCCGGCGTCGGCCATGGCGGCGAAGATGGCCGAGCGCATGTAGAGCGCCGTGCCGTCGAAGACCATGTCCATGGTGGGCTCGGCGTCGCCGAACATCTCGGACGCGCCGGGGGCGTCCTCGAACATGGCGCTGAAGTCCATGGTGAACGAGCCCCGGTCGCCGTCGGTCTGCCCGACCATCAGGTTGTCGGCGTCGATGTCGGTGCCCATGGCGCTGATCGCCATGTCCATCTCGATGCGGAACGGCTCGGCGCTCGACTGTGCCGCCGCTGACGCCAGGAACTCGGAGGTGGCCGAGAACCGGGCGTCGCCCCCTTGCTCGGTGCCGTCGCCGCCGCCGTCGTCGATGGTGACGCCCGCGTCGCCGGACTCCTGGGCGCAGGCGGCGGCGCCGGCCCCCGCCAGGACCAGCACCAACACCGGGGCCAGGGCACGGCGCGCCCGCCGTGGCCGGGACGTGGTCAGGGTCTGCGCCGTCATCGTGTCTCCTCTGTCGCGGGCGGGCGGTCGACCCGATCGTCGGCCCGCCGGCCCGCCGTCGCCATGGGGATAGCCCCCATCTTGGCGGTTCCCATGGGGGGATCCGTAGCGTGGCGGCCATGGCAACGCTCGACCGCCCGTTCGGCCGTCACTTCGAGGACTTCGAGATCGGGGACATCTACCGGCACTGGCCGGGCAAGACCATCACCGAGTACGACGACCACCTCTTCTGCATGATCACGATGAACCAGCACCCGCTGCACATCAACGAGTGGTACGCGCAGAACGAGACCGTGCAGAAGCAGAACGTTGTGGTGGGCAACCTCGTGTACTCGCTCGTGCTCGGCCTGTCGGTGCCCGACGTGAGCGGGGCCGCGGTGGCCAACCTCGAGGTCGAGGAGCTCAAGCACGCCAAGCCGACCTTCCACGGCGACACCATCTACGCCGCCACCAAGGTGCTGGCCAAGAAGGAGACCTCCGACGGCAAGCGGGGGATCGTCACCGTCGAGAGCAAGGGGATCAACCAGCGGGAGGAGGAGGTCTGCTACTTCCGCCGGCGCCTGATGGTGTGGAAGCGCGAGTTCGCCCCCGCCCGCCGCTACCCGTACGACGACGACGTCTTCGCCGACGGGTGACGGGGCGGGACGCGTGAGGATCGTGGCGTTGGGCCCGGCGGGCCGGGGCGTCGCCGTCGAGGCCTGGGGCAGCACGGGCGTGATCATCGGGCTGCTCGCCCGGGTCGGCGGACCCGACGGGTCGGCCGCCACGGTGGGCCGGACCGGCGGCGGGGTCGGTCCCACCAGCGTGACGGTGGCCGACTTCACCGCCGGCGGGCACATCGGCCGGCACCCGGCGGCGTCCTGGCAGGTCTTCGCCGTGATCTCGGGATCGGGGTGGGTCACCGGGGCCGACGACCTGCGCGTGCCGCTCGGGCTCGGGGAGGCAGCGGTGTGGGAGCCGGGCGAGCCCCACGAATCGGGCACCGACGGCGGCATGGTGGCGTGCATCGTGGAGGCCAGCGTGGACCCGGTGGCGGGCCTTCCGTAGAGACCGGGAGCAGCTCGCCACAGCCCGCGAGGGGTCGCCACGGGTAGTAGCGTCGTGGTCGCTGTGGACTGCCGGGGGAGAGGCGTTCGGTGACGGCGACGATCACCGTGCCCGAGGCCCACCCGTCGGCGCCGACCGCGGACCGGGCCGCCGAGCGCTGGGGCGTCGCCGCCTACCTGGCGGCGGTGACGGTGCTGGTCGTGGCCGTTCTCGTGCTGCTGCGGGGCACGTTCGTCTACGTCCTCGACGACGCCGCCATCCACCTGAGCATGGCCGACACGCTGGCCCGCCACGGGACCTGGGGGGTGACGCCGGGGGCGTTCGAGTCGGCCTCGTCCTCGCCGCTGTGGACCGTGCTGGTGGCCGCCGGCCTGGACGTGCTGCCGATGGCGGACGCGTGGGTCCCGCTGGTCCTCAACGTGGTGGCCGGCGTGGCCGTGGTGGTGGTGCTGCTGCGCAACCAGACCGTGCTGCGGCCGGGGCGGGCCCGGGCGCTCGACGCCGCGGTCGTGGTGGTGCTCGTGACGCTCGTGCTGTTCCTGCCCGGGCTGGCGGTGGTGGGCATGGAGCACACGCTGCACATGGCGCTGGTGCTGGGGGCCGTGGTGGCCGTGCAGCGAGCGGCCTCCGGTGGGGACCGCGGTGTCCGCCTGCCCGGTTGGCTGCCGTACGCGCTGCTGGCGCTGGCCGCGCTGGCGCGGTTCGAGACCGCGTTCGTCGGCCTGGGCCTGGCGGCCGGGTTGGCGTGCCAGGGGCGGCTGGCCGACGGCAGCTGGCTCCACCGCCGCCGCCAGATCGCCGGCGTGCTGGCGGCGGTGGCGGTGCCGGTGGTGCTGTTCGCCCTCGGGAACGTGGCGCTGGGCGGGGGCCTCCTGCCCAACTCGTTGCTGGCCAAGGGCCAGGGGGTCGGGGCCGACAAGCTCAGCTCGGGCGGGATCGGTCCCGGCCAGGTCATCGGACGCCTGGGCCGCGACCCGCTGCTCCTGGCGTTGGTGGCCTTCGCCCTCGGCTACGTGGTGCTCACGTGGGGCCGGGCTGCTCCCCACCTGGTCACCGCCGTCACCCTGGTGGTGGCGGCGCTGCTGCACGCCACGCTGGCCGACGTGGGCTGGTTCGAGCGCTACCAGGCCTACCTGCTCGCCGTCGGCGCGTACCTCGTGCTGGGGGTGATCGGCGAGCTGCCGGCCGACACGCGCCGGCGGGGGGTGGTGGCGCTGCTCGTCCTCGCGGTTCTGCTCACCCCGACCAAGGCGCTGCTGCTGGCCCGGGCGCCGCAGTGGAGCGACGACACGTACCGCCACACCTACCAGGCCGGACGGTTCCTCGGCCGCTACTACGACGGGCGGCCGGTCGCCACCGACCAGCTGGGCTACATCAGCCTGTTCCACGACGGGCCGCTGACCGACTTCGCCGGGCTGGGTGACTACGAGGTCCTGCAGCGCATCCCTGACCGCGCCCGGACGGCGGCGTTCCGGGGCGAGCTTGCGGACGAGCGCGGCTTCCGGGTCGTGGTGCTCCCGTCGGTCACCGCCGCCTTCGGCGTCCCCGACAGCTGGGTGCTGGCTGGCCGCTTCCGCATCGAGGGCTCCTACCAGGGCTTCTCGCGGAGCCTCGACGTGTGGGCGGCCGTGCCCGGCGAGGTGACGGCGCTCCAGGACCACCTCCGCGAGTTCGCCCGGGACCTGCCGGCGCGGGTGACGATCGACCTGAACGGCTTCGCCGAGATGCAGGCGGCCGCCATCCAGGGGTCGTGACACTGGCGACACTTGTCTTCTACTTGTATTATCAGTGCATGGCCGCCACCGGACGCATCAGGAACGCCGCCCACGGGTTCGACAAGAACGCCGACGCCTACGAGGTGGCCCGGCCGTCGTACCCGGCCGAGGCCGTGGCCCACATCGTCGGCCACGGCCGCATCTCCCCGGGGACCCGCGTGCTCGACCTGGCCGCCGGCACCGGCAAGCTGACCCGCCTGCTGGTCCCCACCGGGGCGGAGGTGGTGGCGGTCGAGCCGGTGGCCGGGATGCGCGAGCGGCTCACCGCCGCGCTGCCCGCGGTCGAGGTCCACGACGGCACCGCCGAGGCCCTGCCGCTGGCCGACGGCTCGGTCCACGCCGTGACCGTCGCCCAGGCCTTCCACTGGTTCGACCCGCCGGTGGCGCTGGCCGAGATGCGCCGGGTGCTGCGCCCCGGCGGCCGCCTGTTCCTGGTGTGGAACACCCGCGACCGCCGCCACGACTGGGTACGCCGCTTCGGCGACCTCCTGGTCGACGGGCCCGACGCCGAGCGGCCCTACGACAGCTACTACGACGTCGACTACGGCGCACTGGTGGCCGCGGACGGCGGCTTCACCCCGCTCGAGCTGTGGACCCACGACTGGGAGCAGCCGAGCGACCCCGACCTGCTGGTGGCTCGCGCCGAGTCGGTCAGCGTGGTCGGCAACCTGCCGACCGCCGACAAGGCGCGGGTGCTCGACCGCATCCGCCACCTGGCCGCCACCCATCCCGACCTGGCCGGGCGGACCGCCTTCCCGTTCCCCTACACGACCCGGGTCTACCGCTGCGCCGTGGCCTGACCGCGGGTCCGTGCCACGATGGCCCCGTGGGTGACGTGACCGATCCCCGGGTGGCGCCGGCGGCGGCCCGCTTCGGCGACCTGGCCGCCCGCTACGAGCGGGTCCGGCCGGCCTACCCGGCGGCGATCCTGGCGGCCCTGGCCCGGCGGACCGGGCTCGAGCCCGGCACCATCGTGATCGACCTCGGTGCCGGCACCGGGACGCTGACCCGCCAGCTGGCCGACCTCGGCGCCGACGTGACCGCCGTCGAGCCGTCGGCCGGGATGCGGGCCCGGTGCGCGGCGGCGGTGCCCGGGGCGGCGGTGGTGGACGGCACGGCCGAGGCCGTCCCGGTGGCGACTGCGAGCGCCGACGTCGTGACCGCGGCACAGGCGATCCACTGGTTCGTGCCCGGGCCCGCGCTGGACGAGATCGCCCGGGTCCTGCGGCCCGGCGGCTGGCTGGCCGTCGTCGGCTACGACACCCCGCCCGGCGGGTGGGCGGCCGAGTTCTGGCACCTGCGCCGGGAGCTGACCGGCTTCGCCGCCGAGTACCCCGGGCTCGGGTGGGAGGCGGTCGTCGACGCCGATCCCCGGTTCGGCCCCCGGGAGACCGACCTGGTGGTGGTCCGGGCCACGACCACGCCCGACGGCCTGCGGGCCGAGGGCCGGTCCCGCAGCGCCCTCCACGCCCTCGATCCCGCCGGCCGCGCCCGGGTCGAGCACGCGCTGGCCGGGTTCCTGGCCACCCACCCCGAGACCGCCGGCCGGTCCGCGCTGGCCTACGACCGCCCGTGCGTCCTCCACCTGTGCCGCCGCCTGCCGTGACCGCCCGCGGCGACGCGGTGCTGGCCTGGGGCGGGCGCCACCTGCGGCCGCTGCCCTGGCGGGCCACCCGCGACCCGTGGGCGGTGCTGGTGTCGGAGGTGATGGCGCAGCAGACCGGGGTCGACCGGGTCGTGCCCCGCTACCACGCCTTCCTGGCCCGCTTCCCCGACCCGGCCGCCTGCGCGGCGGCGCCACTGGGTGACGTCGTGCGGCTGTGGGCCGGGCTCGGCTACAACCGGCGGGCCGTCAACCTGCACCGCTGCGCCGCCGCGGTGGTCGACCGCCACGACGGCCGGCTGCCCGCCGACCTCGACGCGCTGCGGGCCCTGCCCGGCATCGGGCCCTACACCGCCCGGGCGGTCCTGGCGTTCGCCTACGAGCACGACGTCGGCGTCGTGGACACCAACGTCGGCCGGGTCCTGGCCCGCTGGACCGGCCGGCCGATGCGGCCCGCCGAGGCGCAGGCCCTCGCCGACACCCTGGTGCCGGCCGGCCGGTCGTGGGCCTGGAACCAGTCGCTGATGGAGTTGGGCGGCACCGTCTGCCGGCGCCGCCGGCCCGACTGCCGGGGCTGCCCTGTGCGCACGGCGTCGCCCGGTTGTGCCTGGGCCGCCGCCGGGCTCGCCGCCCCCGATCCCGCCGACGGGTCGGCAGGGGTCAGCACGGGCCAGCCCCGGTTCGAGGGCTCCGACCGCCAGGGCCGGGGCCGGCTGGTCGACGCCCTGTGCCGCGGTCCGGTCCCGGTGGGCGACGCCGCCGCCGTCATGGGCTGGCCGGGCGACCCCGCCCGGGTCGACCGGGTGGTGGTCGGCATGCTGGCCGACGGCCTGGCCGTGAGCGACGGCACCCACCTGCGGCTGCCCTGACCACCGGGCCTGCCTAGGCTCGCCTCCGTGCGCGGCGTCCGGTCCCTGGTCACCCGGCTCGTCGCCCGCCGGCCGCGGGCCCGGGGCCCCGAGATCGTGTACGCCCCCGAGCGGGACGGCGACCCCGACCCCGGCGAGGTGGTGTGGGCCTGGGTGCCCTACGAGGACGACCCCGGCCAGGGCAAGGACCGCCTGGTGCTGGTCATCGGCTACGACGGCGACCCCGGCGAGCTGCTGGCCGTGCCGCTGTCGAGCAAGGACCACGCCGCGCGGCGCGACGCCGGCGCCTGGGTCGAGGTGGGCCGCGGGGGCTGGGACGGCCAGGGC
>DASXRH010000434.1:0-2343 GCA_036506715.1 Acidimicrobiales bacterium | reverse complement strand
CGACGAGCATCGACGGCACCGCGGCCGCCATCGACTCGGCGGTGGGCCGCACGAACTGGCCGGCGCCGTTCTCGATGGCCACCGGGGTGAGGCCGAGGGCGGTGGCGGTGGCGTAGTCGGTCAGCGCCCACCCCGGCCCGGGCGTGGCGGTGTTGGGCCGCACGTAGAGGCGGGCGATGGCCGCCATCTGCGAGCCCGAGGCCACGGGCTGGAGGGCGCCGGTGAAGGACGGCTGGGCGGCGCCCAGCTGGGCCACCACGCCCCGGGGCACCGAGCCCGAGGCCGGCGGCGACACCCAGTCGTCGTGGGCCTCGGCGTCGAGGAACGACGACACGTACAGCGACGCCGGGTCGGCGCCCTGGAGCGCGAGCGGGCCCGTGTACTTGTCACTGCCTATGTAGTAGGTGGCCACGCCGTTGCCCAGCTGGGGATTACGGGCCAGCACCGCGTCGTGGAAGCGGGCGTCGAAGGCCGATTGGCCCTGCCCGAGCAGCACCGCCACCTCCTGGCGCGTGAGGCGGACGTCGTCGGTGAACGGCGCCGGCAGGCCGATGGGCCAGTTGGGGTCGTTGGAGGTGACCTGACCGCCGATCACCGCCAGGACCACCGCGTTGAGCGCCACCGGCGTGTACACCGCGGGGCGGTCCGGGGCGTCGAGCCCGGTGACCGGCCGGTCGCCCGAGGCCGTATAGGCCAGGTCGAGGCCCCCGGACCCGAAGGCGGCCAGGGCGTCGCCCTCGCCGGCGCCGACGAAGGTGGTGGCGGCGCCGCTGCGGTCGCCACGGCAACGGTCGAGAGTGAGGCCGAGCCACGCCGGCCGCCAGCGGTCGCTGCCGCCGGTGGCCAGCCGGGCCGGGTCCGGCTCGCCGCAGGCCACGGTGGGGTCGTCGGGCGCGAACGACAGCCCGGTGGTCACCAGCGTGTCGGTGAAGGGCCCGCCGCCGATCGACACCCGCAGGCGCGTCACGAGCACGCACGGGTGGGTCTGGTCACAGGTCAGCGAGTACGTGACGGTCTGACCCTCGGAGAACACGCTCCAGTCGACGGTGCCCACCCCGACCACCAGCGAGCCCCGGGCCGACGACCCGTCGGCCAGCGGGTAGAGGAAGCCCCGCGACTCGGACGACGACGACACGCCGTTGAGCGGGCAGTTGCCGCGGGTGTGGCGGGTGTCGTCGAGGGTGCTGTAGGTGACGCCCGGCCGGCAGATGGTGGTCGCATGGGTGTCGGCCGTGTCCTGGAGGCGCACGTCGGGTCCGCGGGTGGTGGCGGTGATCTGAACCTGGGTGTCGTCGGTGAGGTCGCTTGTCTGGCTGACGGTCACGGTGACCGGCGGCTCGGACTGGGCCGACGACCGGGCCGGCACGGCCACGGCACCGAGGCAGGCGACGAGCGTGACGGCCACGACCAGCAGGACGGTGCCGGCGCGCGACCGGCGGGCGGCGGTGAGGTGCGTCAGCACGGGAGGCTCCCAACAGGCACGGTCAGACCCAGGCGGGCAGCAGCCGGGCGGCGGCCTCGGCGGCCAGCATCGTGGCGGCCACCAGCGGCGGGGCGGTCATGAGGTAGGCGGAGCGGGGCCGGGCCCGCCGGTAGAGCACGACGGCGGCGCCGACGGCCGCCAGGTAGGCGAACACGGCCAGGGTCAGCGGGGCCCCGGCGCCGCCGTCGGCGCTGCGGCCGTCGTCGGCGGCCGTGCGGCCGTTCTGGGGGGTGGGGGCGAAGGGCTGCGACCGCATGGTGGCGACGACCACCGTGGCCACCTCGGTGGACCAGGGCCGGGACGACGCGGCGGTCACCAGGGTGAGGCGGTCATCGGGGCTGGGGCCGTAGAGGTCGGCGGTGGTGAGGTCGCGGTCGGGCAGCGTGGCCCGGGGCCGCGGAGCTGTCGTCGTCGTGGTCGGGGCCGGTGCCCCACTCGCGGCCGGATCGGCGGCGCCCGTGGTGGTCGTGGTGGGCGCGGCGGTCATGGTGGGGGCGGGCGCCTGGCCGCTGTCGGTCGCCACCGGCGCGCTGCGCACGTCGGTCACCTCGTAGACCGATTGGCCCTGGGTGGTGGTGACGAGGATGCGGTCGCCCCGCTCCAGCCGGCCCAGCTGGCGGAAGGCGCCGCCGTAGGCGGTGCGGCGGGCCACCACCGCGCTGTTGCCCGGCTGGCCCGGCCCGGCGGTGCCGGGTACGTGGCCCGGGCCCCGGCGGGTCTGGCGGGGGCCGACGCCCTCGACCACCACCTGCTCGATCTGGAGGTCGGGGATGTCGACGATGGCGACCGGTGCCCCGGTCTCGGGGGCCCGGGTCGGCACCTCGATGCCGGCCAGGCCCTCCGACTGGAACGAGGCCTGG
>DASXRH010000433.1:0-3667 GCA_036506715.1 Acidimicrobiales bacterium | reverse complement strand
CTCGGCCAAGTGTCCCGAGTCAGGCAACCGCCCAGGGGTGCTCGGCGGCGAACAGCGCCCGGGCGGCGGCCGCCGTCTGCGGCCCGTAGGTCCGGTTGGCCGCCGGCAGCGACCGCCGCAGGCCCTCGACCTCATCCGCGTCGAGGCGGCACGGCATCGTGGCCGGCTCGATGGCGTGGAGCCGGGCGGCGTTGCGCCACAGGATCTTCGACTTCACGCCGTCGGTCAGCGCCGGGTAGCCGTGGCGCTCCTGCAGCTCGTCGCTGATGGCGAACGTGCGGAAGGCCTGGATCTGGTCCTGGGGCGAGCCGTACCAGATCGAGTCGGTGCCCCAGAGCACGTTGTCCTCGCCCACCGCCAGCAGCAGCTTGCCCAGCACGTGGGCCGCCTCGGTGGGCGAGCCCATCACCGTGCGCCAGGTCGAGCCCAGCTCGGCGTAGACGTTGCCGCCGGGCCCGACGCCTGCCCCGGCGAGGCTGGCTACCAGGCGGTCGACGCCGGCGCCGGCCGGGTCGTAGGGGCCTTCGGTGACACGGCCCTCGAACCCCGAGTGGTAGACGCAGAACCGCAGGCCGGGCCGGGCGGCAGCGGCGGGGCCGATGTCGGCCGGCGAGGCGAAGGGATCGCCGCCCGACAGGCCCTTGTGGACGCACACGATGTCGACGCCCAACTCCTCGACCTTGTCGAGGAAGGCGGTGCCGACCGGGGCCCCGCGGGGGTCGCCGTCGTCGAGCCGCCACCCCGGCCCGGCGTGGGTGTACGCCTTCCACGCCACCAGCGGGTAGCGGGCCGCCTCGTCCTCCATGGCCGCCAGCGCCGCCCCCAGGTCGCCCACGTTGGGCACGCCGTGGCCCTGGACCAGCACCCGACCCTCGCCGCACTGCTCGGCCACCTGGTCGCGGGCCCGGACCATGAGGTCGGCCGACAGCGGGTTCGGGTCGCCCAGCACCGGCACGGCCGAGATCACGGCCACGGTGGTGTCGCTGCGGCCGAACACCTCGGCCACCCACCGGTCGATGCCGAAGCAGTCGTTGGGGTCGTCCGCGTCGCACCGGGCCTGGGGGAAGCCGCTGCCGAAGGACGACGGCGGGGCGCCGTCGGGGTACTCGAGGAAGTGGGTCTGGACGTCGATGACCGGCTCGTCGCTGCCCACCACCGAGGTGGCGGCGTCGGGGTCGGTGGTGGCCTCGTCGGGCACGTCGTAGCGGCCGCCGGCCCGGCCCCCCGACTCGTCGTCGGCGCAGGCGGACAGTGCCACCAGCCCGGTGGCGGCGCCCATCGCCGACAGCAGGAAGTCGCGCCGGCTCATCCCCCGCCGGCGGGCCCGGTCGTCGGCCAGGCGGCGGGCCCGGCGCGCCGCTTCGCGGGTGACCGGCGTGGGCGGGCGGGGCGGGTACTCGCCGTTGGAGCACGGGCCCAGCTTGATCGGAAGGCCGGGATCCTCGGGATCGGCCACGAGGCGAGCGTACGTGACAGGATCGGCCGCATGGACGTGGACGAGGCCCGGGCTGCGCTGGGCATAGCCGCCGGCGACGGCTGGGACGTCGTGCGGGCCGCGTACCGGCGTCGCATCCGGGCCGCCCACCCCGACACCCACGGCGTCGGGTCCACGCCGGCGGCCGTCCGGCTCAACGAGGCCTACGCGGTGCTCAGCCGGGCCAAGCGGGCCGGCCTGCTCCACGCCGCTGTCGGCGGCGGTGACGGCCCGGGCGCGGCGCCGCCCCCACCCCCGCCCGCCCCGCCCCCGGTGGGCGTGGTCCTGCTCGGCGGCGACACGCTGCTGCTGGCCGCCCCGCCCAACGAGGCCTTCGCCCTGCTGGTCGAGGCCGGCCACCAGGTGGGCGAGGTCAGCTACATCGACCGCTCGTGCGCCATCTTCGAGGTGGTGGTGCGCCAGGACGGCGAGACCTGCTCGCTGCTGGTCACGCTGCAGGGCCGGGCCCACGGCACCGAGGCCTTCCTCACCCTGGAGGCGCTGGAGCGGCCGGCCAGCCTGCCCCCCGACCGGGTGGCCCGGCGCATGGTGGACGCGCTGCGTGGAGACGGCATCCTGGGGGCATGACCGACGCCAAGGAGATCCCCCTGGACGACCTGCCCACCACCGATGAGGGCTGGCGCGAGCGGCTGGAGCCGCTGCAGTTCGAGGTGGCCCGCCACGGCGGCACCGAGCGGGCCTTCACCGGCATCTATTGGGACAACCACGAGGACGGCACCTACCGCTGCATCGCCTGTGGCCAGGCGCTGTTCTCGTCCGACACCAAGTTCGACTCGGGCACCGGCTGGCCCAGCTTCTGGGAGCCGATCGGCGACGACCGGGTCACCCTCGTCACCGACACCAGCCACGGCATGGTCCGCACCGAGGTGCGCTGCGCCCGCTGCGGGTCCCACCTGGGCCACGTGTTCGACGACGGGCCCCAGCCCACCGGGCTGCGCTACTGCTTGAACTCGGCCAGCCTCGACCTCGACAAGGACGAGGCGCCGGCCTGACCCGAGCCCGGCCCGCGGGCGCCGCTCAGGCGGTGTCGGCGGCCAGGCCCAGCCGGTCGCGCAGCTCGCACCACAGCTCGGCGTAGGCCCGGGCCCCCCGGCTGCGGGGCTTGCCGACCACCACGGGGGCCCGCTCGACCCCCATCTGCTCGACCTCGGTGGCGGCGGGGATGGCCGCCCGCACGATGTCGCGACGGCTGTCGGGCAGCGTCTCGACCATCTCGCGGTGGAGCCGCTTGCGGCGGTCGACCATCGAGAAGAACGCGACGATGTCGGGCCGGCGCTCGACCTCGTTGGCCACGAACTCCTCCAGCTGCTCGAAGGTCCGCAGCGTCAACGTCGAGGGGATGAGCGGCACCAGCAGGGCGTCGGCCGCGTCGAACACGCTCTCGGACACCAGCGAGATCGACGGCGGGCAGTCGAGGAGGGCCAGGTCGTAGTGGTCCGCGAGGGGGGCCAGCACCCGCCGCAGCCGGCGGGTGGGCTGGCCGGTGTGGTCGAGCACCAGGTCCATGTGCCGGTACGAGAAGTCGGCGGGCAGCAGGTCGAGGCCCTCGACGTCGGTGCCCCGGAGCACGTCGGTGATGTCGCTGCGCCCCCGCACCAGCTTGCGCCCACCGCCCCGCACCTTGGGCCGCACCCGGAACAGGAACGACGCCGACCCCTGGGGGTCGAGGTCCCACAGCAGGGTGCGCAGGCCCTCGCGGGCGGCCAGCGCCGCCAGGTTCACCGCCGCCGACGTCTTCCCCACCCCGCCCTTGATGTTGTAGGTGGCGACGACCTTCATAGGCTCCCGTCCCGGAAGGTGGCCTTGACCAGCTTGCGCTGGCCGGGGGCGGCGAACGCCGCGAACCGCTCGGCGAAGCCGGCCCGGGCCGAGCGCTGCTCGCCGCCCAGCAGGTCGACCAGCACCCCCAGCGCCAGCAGGGCGTCGGGGCCGCCGGGCATGCCGGCCACGTCGTCGGCCAGCGACCGCAGGTTGTCGGCCTGGACCTCGCGGTCCTGGTGGGTGCCGAGCACATCCTGGAGGCCCTTCAGTGACTTGACCATGGGCTTGACCACCGACGCCGGCCACAGGCCGCCGAACAGCTCGAGCAGGTAGCGCAGCTCCTTGCCCCGCTTGCGCAGGTCGTGGAGCTGTTCGGCCGGGCTGGCCTCGTCGATGACCCGGCCGTCGGTG
>DASXRH010000432.1:0-2269 GCA_036506715.1 Acidimicrobiales bacterium | reverse complement strand
CGTCGTCGTCGGGGCCGACCTCGACATCGGGGAGCGGCCGGCCCAGCGGCAGCACGGCCTCCCACCGGTCGGCACCCGGCTCGTCGGCCTCGCCGAGGCGCACGCCCAGCACGGTCACGCCCAGCTTGGCGCAGGCGTCGCGGGTGCGCTCGACCCGCTCGCGGTCGGCGATCAGCACGGTGGCGCCGCAGTCCTCGAGCGCCCACGACAGCTCGTCCTCGGTCCACCAGGCGTTGAGCGACACCGACACCGCCCCCACCGAGAGGATGGCGGCGAACGAGATCACCCACTCCGGGTAGTTGCGCATGCCGATGGCGACCCGGTCGCCCCGGGTGACCCCGTGCTCGTCGACCAGCAGGGCGCCGAGGGCGTCGACCCGGTCCATGACGTCGGCGAACGACAGGCGCTCGTCCTCGTAGACGAGGAAGGTGGCGTCGCCGTAGCCCCGCGCCGCGGCGAACAGGTCGCGCAGGCTGCCCGGGGCGTTGCGGAAGACGGTGGTGGGGACGCCCCGGATGTCGGCGGTCGTGGTCTCGAACCGCTCACCCGGCCCGGTCGCGGCGGCCATCGCCTCGGCGTAGCTCAGCGTCATCGTGTCCCCTCGGATCGTCGCGGTCGCGGCGGAGGACGATACCAACGGTCGGGCGCCGTCCCTGAACCCGAGTCAAGCCCCCGGCCGGGGTCAGCGGAGGTCCGGGGAGCCGACCTCGTCGGGGATGTCGAGGCGGGCCAGCACCATGGCGTCGTCCACTCCGGCCCGGGGGCCGTAGCCCAGCACCAGGGCGCCGTCGGTGCCGCAGCCCCGGCACGTGGCGCCCACGACGGCCAGCATGTCCGCGGGGTCGGAGGCGCCCTCGAGCCGATGCAGGCGGTGGACGAGCAGGTCGTGGGGCGCCAGCACCGACTGGCAGGTGCTGCACACGACCCGGCCCTCGCGGGCCCGCAGATCGCCGCGGAAGCCCTCACGGCTCATCGCGGCGAGCACCGCGACGAGGTCGTCGTCGGCCGCTTCCGGGGCGACCGGGCCGGTGGTGGCGGGGGCGGTCACGGGACCGGGATCGGGCGAGGGGATCGGCGTCGCTCGCGGGGTGATCGGCAGGGAGGCGGACCTGATCGTGACGAGCATCACCAAGGGTCCTACCCGGCGTTCGCTCCCTCAAACACTCGTTCCGTATGGGTCCGTAGCCCCTGCACGCGCAGGCCGCTGGCCATCAGGGCGGGGATGGCCACCACGGCCCCCACCACCACGGCCTAGGCGAGGAACGTGCGCTCGTTGGCCACCGTGAAGCGGTCGTCCGGCTCGTGCCCGCCGTCGTCACTCGGCACGCACGTAGCCTGGCAGCCCCTCCGTCGCCGGGGACGGAGGGGCGGCGACCCCGTCACCGGGGGCGGCCCGCGGCTCCTCGTCGGGCATCGTCGCCTCCGGGGTGCGGGCGCCCAGCTCGTCGAGGACCGCTAGCACGAACACGGCGAAGATCAGGCCGTAGGCGGCCCCGCCAATGCCGTAGACCGAGTAGCCGACCAGGGCCACGACCCAGGGGACCAGCAGGCCGACGTGGACGCTGCGCCGCGAGATCTTGCGCCGCAGCCAGTAGGAGTCGGCCAGCTGGCAGGCCACGATCACGATGGTCGCCGCCGCGGCCTCGGCGTCGGACCGCAGGGCCAGCAGCAGCAGCACCAGCGGCGACGTGCCGAGGATCAGCCCCACGTCGGGGAGCAGGGCGAACGTCCCCGCCATGAGCCCGAGCGCCGTGGGCGCCGGGAGATCGAGCAGCCGGGCGATGCCCGCCACCACGAGGCCGATGGCCAGCCCCTCGGCCAGCGTGAGCAGCACGGCCCGGCGGGAGCGCTGCAGGGCGCGGGTCACCACCTCGGTGACCTCGCGTTGGGTGTGCTCGTCGGGCAGCTGCTCGACCGCGGACTTGGCCACCCGGGGCCCGTAGGACATGAGGAACAGGGTGAGGATCCCGCCGAGGAAGTAGGTGGGCACCGTGCCCGCCGCCGTCTGGAGCAGCTCGCCGCCGCCGGTGACCCGCTCGTTGAGCGCGTCGACGAACAGGTCGACCCGCCGGGTGACGTCGATGTCGCGGGCGGCCTGGCCGAGGCGGCCGTCGCGCTTCTCGAGGGAGGCTGCGGCGTCCTGGGCGGCGACGCTCAGGCGGTCGATGCCGTTGGACAGGTCGTCGCGGGCCAGGATGACGACGCCGTACCCCGCCACCCCCAGCAGGAGGAGGGCGACGAGAACCGCCGCCAGCCGGGGGATGTGGCG
>DASXRH010000431.1:0-4239 GCA_036506715.1 Acidimicrobiales bacterium | reverse complement strand
CGACCGGCTGCTCGACCTGCTGCTGGTGGACGCACTGCGCACCTCGTTCGCGCGGGCCGGCACCGACGTGCCCGCCTGGTACCGGGCCCACGGCGACCCGGTGGTGGGCCGGGCCCTGCGGCTCATGCACAACGACCCGGGCCAGCCATGGACGGTGGCCGCCCTGGCCGCCGCCGTGGGCGTGTCCCGTGCCGCGCTGGCCCGCCGCTTCGGCGACCTGGTGGGCGAGCCCCCGATGGCGTTCCTCACCGGCTGGCGCATGGCCCTGGCCGCCGACCTGCTGCTGGAGTCGGGCGCCAGCGTCAACGGCGTCGCCCGCCAGGTCGGCTACGGCAGCCCGTTCACCTTCAGCACGGCGTTCAAGCGCACCTACGGCGTCAGCCCCCGCGCCTACCGCGACGACCGCCGCCGCGCCCCGGCCTCCTGACCGGCGGTGGGCGGCGGGCCGCGGTTGCCGTCACCTCCCCGGGATCGGGCGCGGGCCCGGGGTGCCGGCGTCGGTCACGGCGCGATGCCCTGGGCCTGGAGCCACAGCTCCAACAGGCCGAGTTGCCACAGCTTGTTGCCGCGCAGCGGGGTCAGCTCCCCGTTGGGGTCGGCGAGGAGGTGGCTGACGTGGTCGGGCTCGAACAGGCGTCGCGCCTTGGCCGCCGGGTCCTCCAGCGCGCCCCGCACCAGCGCCAGCAGCGGGCCCTCCAGGTGCGTGAGGGCGGGCACCGGGAAGTAGCCCTTGGGCCGGTCGATGACCTCGGCGGGGATGACCCGGCGGGCCGCCTCCTTGAGCACGCCCTTGCCCCCGCCCGCCACCTTGAGCCCGGGCGGGCAGGCGGCGGCCAGCTCGACCAGCTCGTGGTCGAGGAACGGCACCCGGGCCTCGAGCCCCCAGGCCATGGTCATGTTGTCGAGCCGCTTGACCGGGTCGTCGACGAGCATGACCTCGGTGTCGATCCGCAGAGCCCGGTCGATGGGCGACCCGGCGCCCGGGCGCCCGAAGTGGGCGGTGACGAACGTGCCCGCGGCGTCGTCGGGGCAGCGGTGGGCGGGATCGACCACCTCGGCCATGACCTCGTCCGGCCGGTCGAAGAACGCCCGCGAGTAGGTCATCACCCCGCCGTCGGCGGCGGCGCCCGGCTCGAGCATCGGCGGGTACCAGTGGTAGCCGGCGAACACCGTGCAGTCGGCCCCCTGCCCCGACTGCACGACCTTGACGTGCCGGGCCACCTCCTCGGACAGCAGGTAGAAGCCGACGACGTCGTGGCTGACCATCGGCTCGCTCATGGCGCGGACGGCGTCGCCCAGCGCTGGCAGCAGCCGGTCGCGGGTGATGCGGATGCGGTGGTGGTCGGTGCCGAACCTGCGGGCGATCACGTCGGAGTAGCGGAACTCGTCGCCCTCCAGCCCGCCCCGGGGCTCGAACCCGATGCTGAAGGTCAGCAGGTCCCGCACGCCCGCCTCGGCCAGCAGGCCGACCACGAGGCTCGAGTCGAGGCCGCCCGACAGCAGGCAGCCCACGGGCACGTCGGCCACCATGCGGCGTTCCACCGCGGTGCGGAGCACGGCGAGCACGGCCTCCTCCCAGTCGGTCGCCGACCAGCCGTCGTGCTCGGGACGGCGGGCGAAGTCGGCCCGCCAGTAGGTCGACTCGGTGCGGCGGCCGTCGGGCTCGACCGTGAGCAGCGTGGCGGGGGGCAGCTTGCGCACCCCGGCCAGGATGGTGCGCGGCGCCGGCACGACCGAGTGGAACGTCAGGTACTGGTGGAGGGCCACCGGGTCGATCGAGGTGTCGACCCCGTCCCCGGCCAGCAGCGCCGGCAACGTGGACGCGAACCGCAGCCGGTCGCCCAACTGCGCCAGGTACAGCGGCTTGACGCCCAGCCGGTCCCGGCCGAGCACCACCCGGCCCGAGTCCCGCTCGACCAGGCAGAAGGCGAACATGCCGGCCAGCCGGTCGACGAACGCGTCACCCCAGCGGTGGTAGGCCTTGACCAGCACCTCGGTGTCGCCGGTGGAGAAGAAGCGGTAGCCGTGCCCCTCCAGCTCGCGCCGCAGCTCGCGGTGGTTGTAGATGCAGCCGTTGAACACGACGGCCAGACCCAGCTCGGGGTCGACCAGCGGCTGGGCCGCCTTCTCCGACAGGTCGATGATCTTGAGGCGGCGGTGCCCCAACGCCACCGGGCCCTGGGCCCACACCCCGGTGCCATCGGGTCCCCGGGGGGCCATGGTCCCGGTCATGCGCGCCACCACCGCGGGATCGGCCGGGCGGCGCGCGAGGTCGATCTCGCCGCACACTCCGCACATCCGGCCGTTGTACCCACACGGTTAGCACCTATGCACCACCGCAGGTGACATCGATCGCAGGGGCGTCGGCACGTGCCCGTGCCAGGTGACCCGGCCTACTGCGGCATCCCGATGATGGCCCGGGTGCGCAGGAGCACGGCCGCCACCGACGGGTCGCCGGCGACCCGCAGCCGGACCTGGTCGGCCCGCGGCAGGTTGTTGGTGAGCAGGCGCCAGCACTCGTCGGCGGTGAGGTCGAGGGTGGCCACGACCTCGGCGGCGGGGTCGGGACCGGGCCGGAAGTCCCAGCCGCCGGGGCTCGCCACCAGGTGCCACCTGGCCGCGACCGGCCCGCTGACGGTGACGGTCACGGCGCCGCCCCGCGCCCCGAGGGTGGCGAGCCGGTGGGGCCAGGCCCAGCGCAGGCCGTCGAGGACCGGCGCCGCCAGGTCCGGCGCGAGGTCGGGCGGCCAGCCCAGGGCCTGCCGGAGCTGCTGGCGGTGGATCCAGTACTCGGACAGCTCCCGGGCCTGATCGAGCCAGACGGGCACCGGGTCGCGACCTGCCCACGACACGCTGGCGGTGCGGGCCCCGGGGTCCTGGGCCTCGAGGGTGGCCACCAGGCGGGGCCCGGCCCAGCAGCTCGACGGTCGCCGTCGCCGAGGCCGGCCAGCAGGGTCAGCAGCCGCGCCCGCTCGGCGCCGAACAGCCCGGGCGCGCCGGCCAGCAGCGGCGGCGGCGCGGCGGGCGGCACCACGGCCGGCCTACGCGTCGCCGCCGGCGCCCAGCGCGTCGAGCGCCGCCTCGGCCGGGGTGACGCCGTCGTTGAGCCGCGACCACATCCACGCGAGTGTGTCCAGCTCGTCGATGTCGAGGTCGCGCACGCCGAAGCGGATCTCGTCGACGACCCGCAGGATCAGCCCCATGAGCGCCTGGCGCGCCTCGAAGTCGGCCCGGTACTCATCGGCGATCTGGCGGAGCAGGCGCAGGCGCTCCGTGTCCCTTCAGGTCTGCCCCGTGGTCATGGCCGCAGCGTACGGGGCGCCCGGGCGGGAGCCCGATGGGATTTCCACCGACTGGCTGCGGGACTCGTCGCTGCGCCCTGTCGGCCGATGCCCCTACGCTGCGGGCGGTAGCGGTCGGCGACGAGGAGGGTGCCGGTGGGCGAGGTCGGCGGGGCGTACGCGATGTGCCGGGCGCGCATCGGCGGGCTGACGGCCGGTCTGGACGAGGCGGCGGCCGGGGCCCCGGTCCCGACCTGTCCCGACTGGACGGTCCACGACGTGGTGGCCCACGTGACCGGGGTGGTGGCCGACGTGCTGGCCGGCAAGTTGGACGGCGTCGCCACCGATCCGTGGACGGCCGCCCAGGTCGCCGCCCGCCGCGACCGGCCGGTGGCCGACATCCTGGCCGAGTGGGACGAGAACGCCCCGGCGTTCGAGGCCCTCCTCGACGACGTGGGCGACCCCGGCCGGCAGGCGGTGGCCGACGTGGCCACCCACGAGCACGACATCCGGTTGGCCCTCGGGCGGCCGGGAGCGCGGGACTCGGCGGCGGTGCTCATCGGCCATGGCTTCCTCGCCCCGCTGTTCGTCCAGGAGGCCGCCGAGCGGGGCACGCCGCTGCGCCTGGTGACCGCGGGCGGCGCCACCTACGGCGCCGCCGCCGCCCCCGGGCTCGCCGGCGACCCGTTCCAGCTGCTGCGGGCCATCAGCGGCCGCCGCAGCCTCGACCAGCTGCGGGAGATGCCCTGGGACGGCGATCCCGAGCCCGCCTTCGGCGCCTTCACCTACGGCCCGTTCCACCCGGCAGCCACCCGCATCGACGAGTAGTGGCTCGACCCGCGGCGTCACACTCGGCTCAGGTGCAGCCGACCAGGCGCCGGGCGAAGCCCTGGTAGAGGGCGATGACCTCGGGCATGGTGCGGCCCATCTCGCCGTACGGCTCGACCAGCGACGAGGC